>JAGLWJ010000183.1 GCA_023133475.1 Phycisphaerae bacterium
AACATGATCGGTCGTGCTTGCGCTAGGCCCGGCATTTATGCCGGGTGAGAAGGCGGAACGGGGGGGCAAAGGCAACCACTCCAATACCCGGCATAAATGCCGGGCCTAGCGCGACGGAATACCCGAGGTTGCCTTGTTGCCTTGTTGCCTCTTGCCTCTTGCCTTTTCACCACGGGTTTACTGAATACTTACAATTTTTTTTGTCAATCTGTGCAATCTGTGTAATCTGCGGATGTTTTCTCTTGTCTCCTTTGGTTGCAGCCAGAGGCTGTGCCAAGACGAAGAAGGCGGGTGAAACCCGCCCTACCTTTGCCGCACCAGGTTCTCCACGCCGCCGGCTACGATGAGTTCCTGGGGCACACGGCCTAACGCCTGAAAAACATAGCTCTTGCCCCCGTACTCGATTGCGGACCCGGCAAAATCAATTTGAGCCTGGTCAGACGTGGGAATGGTCAACTCACCCGCGCCCGCCCGGGACTTTAGTGCCACCGCCAGTTCATCCACCAACTCCGGGCACTCGATCACAATGAAGCCGTTGTTAAAGGCGTTACGCTTGTAAGTCTGCGAGAACGAGGCTGCGATCACCATGCGAATGCCCCGAAACGCCAACGCCGTGGCAGCCTGCTCACGCGAGGAGCCCGAACCGAAGTTCCGCCCGCCGACGATGATGTCACCCTCGGCAGCCTTGGATTGAAACTCGGGGTCGTAGTTAAGCATAGCCACCTTGCCCATCTCCTCGGGGCTCAGGTCGTCACGATAGGTGTAATCCTTGCCATAGATACCGTCGGTGTTCAGGTTGTCCTTGGGCAGCCACAGCAATCGCCCTGTCACCTGATGCGGGAACCCCTCGATGATCTCGGTCATGCCGGCAGCCTGCACCGGTGGCGGGTTCTCTTTGTAGTGGGTGACGAGTTGGGTGTCGGGATACTCGGTGGGGCTACAGATATATCCTGCCACGGCGGACGCTGCCACCACCGCCGGGCCGGCCAGGTAAACCTGCGAATCACGCGCACCCATGCGCCCTTTGAAGTTGCGGTTGGTCGCCGAGATGCCAACCTCGCCGGATTCCAGAGTGCCCTCACCCAGCCCAATACAAGGGCCGCAACCCGACGGCAATGCAATCGCCCCCGCGGCGATGAGTTGCTCCCAATAACCCAAACGCCTGGCATTGCTCTCCACCTCGGCTGAGGCTGCCGAGAGGTAGAGCTTGACGTGAGAAGCCACCTTTTTGCCCTTCAAGACTTCAGCGGCTGCGGCGATGTCATCCAGGCGAGCATTGACGCAACTGAGTAGGTAGGCTTTGTCCACCTTGACCCGCTTTGCTTGTATCCGCGTCAGCGGGGTGATGGTCTTCACCTCGTTCGGGCCGGCTACGTGCGGAACCACCTGCGACAGGTCGATGGCCAACTCCTTGGCGTAGTAGGCATCGGGGTCGGGTTTCAGACGTTCGGCGTACCACTGGTCCACCTGCTCGCGGGTGTACTGCGGATGGCGGTCCCCGCGTTCGGCGAACAGGTCAGCCCGCCCATGCAGGTAGTCTCGCAGCACCTCGTCAAAGGGGAACACGCCCGCCAACGCCCCCCACTCGGTGGTCATGTTGGCGATGGTCAGCCGCTGGTCCATGCTCAAACCGGCAATGCCGTCCCCGGTGAACTCCACCGCGCAGTTGAGCACCTCGTCATTGTTGAACGCCCCGCACAGGGCGATGATCAGGTCCTTGCCCGCGACGCCCGGCTGTAGTAGGCCTTGGAGTTCCACCTGCACCACGGGGGGAACCTGCCACCAGGTTTGCCCCGAAGCCCAGATAGCCGCCGCGTCGGTGCGGACCACCGGAGTGCCCAAAGCCGCCGCCCCACCGTACAGGTTCGAGTGCGAGTCGGAAGCGACCACCAGCGCACCAGGGCGGACATAACCCTGCTCGATCATGATCTGATGCCCGATGCCGCTGCCTGCCGGATGGAAATCCACACCGTGGGATTCGGCGAACTTTTGGATTTTGGCATACTTGGCCAGGTTGCTTGCACTGTGGTTCTGGATGTCATGGTCCAGACAGAACACCGGCTGGCGGGGGTCACGGATTCGCTCGGCTCCGATGGTCTCGAATTTGGGGATGACCGCGCCGGTGTTATCGTGGGTCATAACGTGCAATGGTTTGATCGAGACATAATCACCTGCATGGGCCAATTGCCCGGTGTCCAGCCCGACCGTGTAACGATTGACTATTTTCTCGATGAGTGTCTGTCCCATGGGGATTGATCTCCGATTACGTTGACTGGTGGGCGATGCCCACATTTTTCATGAACGCAGAGACGCAGAGAGCGCAGAGAAGAAGGGAGTGCGCCCAACGACAATGTCTCACATCCCCCCATTTTCCATTTTCTCAATTCTCCATTCTCAATTCTCCATTCTCAATTCCCCCTTACAGCTCCTGTATTGGTTTTGCCAGGCGGCGGAAGTCGGCGGTGGGGACTGTGAGGGTCTCCCACTTGGGTGAGCGGCGTTTGGCGTGGGCTTTGTAGTCCGCCAGCGAGATGCACATGAAGGCGTAGCTCTCGTCGCGGAACGGGTGGATGTGGCAGGTCAACCGCGTGTCCGGTTTGCCCGTGAGCCAGTAGGCAAAAACGAACATGGCACAAAACCCCTCGCCGAAAGTGGCCTCCCACTGCTCAAGCCCGTTCAGGTCGTCGCAGGTCACCCAGTTCTCCCAGGTGCGCCGGTTGGCGGTGGTGTCATAGGGGAACTTTCGGCCTTTGACGTCCACCAGCCATTTCACCTCAGGCCTATAAACAAGGAAGTCGAACGATTTAATCCGGGCTCCGGAGAAGATCACCTTCTTCTGCTCGTCCACCGGCACATAAGCGATCCCCCGCGAACGCAGGTAGTCCTCAAAAGCCGCCTCGTAATGAATGTGCCGCCGGGTCATGCCGGTTCGAGCGGCTGGAAAGGATCGTCCAAGACCGCCTCAAGAGCAAGAGGTTGCTGAACACCCGTGCCCATGTCTTTGACGGACACGGTGTTGTCGGTCAGCGTTGCCTCCTCCACGATGATTACCCTTCGAGCGTTCCGGTCGTTGGCCTGCTTGAACTGTTTGCCGATACCCTGCCGACGGTACGAATAGGACGCGGTGATGTTCCTGCGCCGCAACTCGGCGGTGATGGACAAAACTCGTTTGAAGAGCGTAGGGTTTCTGGGATCGGCGTCGATGACAAAGACCGCGGTCACCGGGCTCAGGTCGGGCAGCAGGTTAAACTCTTTGAGCAGGTCTGCAATGACCACGTCGCTGCTGCCGAACCCCACTCCGGACATAGGTGGCCCGCCTACTGTCTTGAGCAACTCACCATACCGCCCCCCACCGCAGATGGCCCGCTGCAAGCCCCCCTTGCCGAAGGCTTCAAACACCGGCCCGGTGTAGTAGGCCAAACCCCGAACCACGCCCATGTCGAAGAGGCAGTATGGGCCTACCCCCATGTCGCCGAGCAAGTCGAAAAGCCGCTCGAGATTGTCCACCTCCTGATTGCCCTCGGGGTCCTGACCCACCATCTCGCCCAACATGGTTATCCCTTCGGGCCCTTTGGCCTCTCCGAGCTTGAGCAGTAGTTGTTCTTGAGGTTCGGGGACGCCAAGGGTCTCGATGAGCTTGCTAAACTCCTCGGGGGCGAGTTTGTCGCGTTTGTCGAGGGTGGCGTAGACCGCCTCCAGCCGCTCCTCGGCAAAGCCGTTGATCCGCAGGATAGCTGCCAGAACCGAGCGCGAGCTGATCTTCATGACCACCTGCTCGGGCGTTAGGCCTATGTCGCGGAAGAAGTCGATGGCGACGAAGATGCACTCGGCGTCCGCCAGGATATCGTCTTCGCCGAGGATGTCGATATTCCACTGGAAGAACTCACGCAGACGCCCGCGTTGGGGTCGCTCAGCCCGGCACAGACGTGGCACCGAATACCATTTGATCGGTTTGCGGAGTGCGTTGGCCCGGGCTGCCACCATGCGGGCCAGCGTCGGGGTCATTTCTGGGCGGATGGCCATCTCCCGCCCGCCGCGGTCTGCAAAATGGAACAGTTCCGAGACGATCCCCTCGCCGCTCTTGACACGGAAAAGGTCCAACTCCTCCATGATAGGCCCATCGTACTCCTCGAACCCGTTGCGCAGTGAGACCCGGTGCCAGCGTTCCATGATCCAGTTTCGGGCCGCCATGGCATCGGGATAGTAATCGCGCATTCCGCGAGGGGCTTTGAACTTCATCGTGTCTGCTCCGGGGTTTTTAGAGCTATCAGCTTTCAGCTATTAGCGTATTGCTTTCTACTCCGTTGGGATTAGAGAGGGT
Source organism: Phycisphaerae bacterium (assembly GCA_023133475.1). Lineage (GTDB taxonomy): Bacteria > Planctomycetota > Phycisphaerae > UBA1845 > UBA1845 > JAAEQG01. The sequence continues at coordinate 4,322 of JAGLWJ010000183.1, forward strand.
GAAATACCGGCAGGTTCTCATTTTCCATTCTCCACGCTTCCCTTTTACGCGCTCCCCTTCGGGTTGCCGCTAAACGCTACGGACTTGTCGCCGCTAACCCACATTTTTCATGAACGCAGAGAGCGCAGAGAAGAATGGAGTGCACACAACGACAATGTTTCACATCCCCCCATTTTCCATTTTCCATTTTCCATTTTCCATTTCCTCTCTATGGTGTCATGAACTCATCTTTGGTGGAATGCTGATGCCCGGCGAGGTCCCAGACGTGGAACTCTGCCGTGGTGCTGCCGGTGCGGTTGACCTGATCGTGCCGCGGTTCAAAACGGGCCGTGAAGACGTTTTTTTCGTCGGGGCCGTCGACGGTGAACCCGCCTATTGGTGGTCGAGCCAAAGCTGCCGTCGAGGCGGTTCCATCGTTTTTGCGTATGATCAGCCGGCCGGTGCCGAAGTCAAAATCGTGGGCACCCCGCGGCAAAGTGAGTTCCACCCGCGATTGGTACACCAGCATGTTAATTGAAGCCCGGGCGATGATTTTGTCCGCCGGGTCGGAGGCATTGTCCACCTGCATCAACTCCCCACCGATGACCATGCGGTCGCGGCGCCCGTAAATGCGATAAGCCGTCGCCAAGACACGAATTTCACGATCAGCCCAGTGTTCGGGCATGTGGTAGGACAGCATGAACTTACCGCCGCCGCCCAGGTCGGCTTCGGCGTACTGATCGCCCAGGGCGATGATGCAATAGTCGGCGATTCCCGAGGGGCTGATCGGATGTTTCTCGAGCAGCTTGGTCAGAACAAAGCTGAAACGCACCGTTTCGCCGACGTGAGCCGCCTGGCGTCGAGCCACCGACCAGTCCCCACCAGACCGCAGCCCGGTGCTGGTGGCTAACGATCCGCCGAAGCAGCCGCTCAGCAAAGCCAACGAACCAATCAGTGCCGCGACCGTAAGGGAGCGGCATGGGTGGCCCAGGGCTTTAGCCCTGGGGGACACGAATCGCGTGGGACATTCGCGTCCCCCACCGCTAAAGCGATGGGCCACCCGTACCTCGGTGATCCGTTGAATCTGCGGTGACGGGGCATTAGAGGCGGGCTCTCTTCTTTGCCCTGGCCCGTTTGGCCCGGCGTTTCTTTTGCCACTGGGCAGCGAAGTCCTGGATGTGTTCGGGACGGGTAAACAAGTGTTCATAGTCATGGGCTCCGCCCTCGTAGTCGCATTCGCCGGCTTTGTACTCGCGGCAGATCTTAGGCCTGGTTTCGTAAATCCCGCAGCGTTTGTCGGGTTGCAGGTTGCGGCAGACGGTGGTGAACTGGATATACCAGTCGCCGTCCTCGACAAAAACGGTGACGCCTTCATGCAAAAGATACCATCGGATATCCTCGAGATCGCGCACGGTCTCGGGCGGATCGATGGGTAGCGCGACGTAATGACAGCAAACCGCCGTGCAATGTTCGCACAAATTCGACCCCATACTTCCGACTCCTTCTTGCCAAACCACAATCGCTGGGGGATTATAAGAGGCCAGGCTTGGGGACGCAAAGAAGGCGGGTGCATGACTTTGGACCTTGGACTGAGCGGCGGGTGAAACCCGCCCTACAGTTGGCATATGGCATCTAACGGGACAGTGCGAATCATCTCTGGAGAGTGGCGTTCGCGGAAACTGGCGATCCCACCGGAGACCATCACCAGGCCTATGCTCGATCGGGCCAAGGCGGCGGTCTTTGATTCGCTGGGGTCTTATTACCAGACGCCGGGCCGGCTTCCTCCGCTGGTAGTGGCGGATGTGTTCGCCGGCGGGGGCACTTTAGGCCTGGAAGCCATCTCCCGAGGGGCAACCGCCGGAGTGTTCGTGGAGAACGACAAGCGAGCCGTCAAGATTTTACACCGGAATCTGACGAATCTGGCTGTCGGGGCGCGTGCGACGGTTGAGACGGTGGATGCGTGGTCGGCGGGGCTTTGCGAAATTCTACTCCAATACCGGTGCTCTCTGGTATTGCTCGACCCCCCATACCGCGACGCCGCCGATACCAGCCGCCACGGCAAAGTCATGCGGCTAATCGCAGGGCTGGCTCCGTTGGCCCGTGCGATGAAGCATTCAGTCCTGGTCTTGCACCATCCAGCCAAGGGTAGCTTCGACTTCTCCGAGGTTAAGCCGTGGCATGTGTATGCCGCCCGCAAATACGGCACGACGGGCATCACGTTTCTCAACGCGGGCGACAAAGACGGCACCGACGACCAAGCGACATCCCGCCGCCTCTTGGACGCTGCCACGACTCCACAGAACCCATCATCCAAAGCAACAAGGCAAGGTTCAAAATCCGCAGATTGCACAGATGCAATTGTAGGGTGGGTGGAGCCCGCCGGAGGCGGGCGGAACCCACCGGAGGCGGGGCTATGAGTTCTCAGTCAGCCCGCCGTGCGGCAGAGAAAGTCAGCGAGATTCTGCGGCAGAATGGTTTTCAAGCCCTTCTGGCGGGCGGGTGTGTTCGGGACCTGCTGCTGGAGGTCGAGCCGAAAGACTACGACGTAGCCACCAATGCCACGCCGGATCAGGTCGTCTCCCTATTCCACCGCACCGAGAAAGTCGGCGCCCAATTTGGCGTGGTGCTGGTGCGGATCAAAGGCTGTATGATCGAGGTGGCAACGTTCCGTTCGGACGGCGACTACAGCGACGGGCGGCATCCCGATTCGATCCGCTTCGTGTCGGCGGAGGAAGATGCCCGCCGCCGCGACTTCACCATCAATGGAATGTTCTTCGACCCGCAGAGTGGGCGTATCATTGACTATGTCGGTGGTCAGGCGGACCTGCGAGCCAAACTGGTGCGGGCCATCGGTGAACCTGCCCGGCGTTTTGCGGAAGATCATCTGCGGATGTTGCGGGCGGTGCGTTTCGCCGCCGGCCTGAGCTTCGAGATCGAGCCGGAAACCCTGGACGCGATCCGGTTCCACGCCGCGCGTATAAGGGCGATCAGCGTCGAGCGGATTCAGCAGGAACTCGCTCGGATTCTCACCAGCCCGACGCGGCGGCGCGGGTGGGAGTTGTTAGCGGATTCCGGGTTGCTCGCCCAGGTGCTGCCTGAAACGGCATGGTCGGCGGCGGACGTGGCGGACGTGGCGGAGCGGCTGGGCTATTTGCCTCCGGAGGCTGACTTCATGTTGGCGACGGCTGTGGCCCTGGGCCGTTTTGCTCCCCAGCCGGCAGGGCGGATTTGTCGGCGGTTGCGATGTAGCAACGAGCAGGAGCGTGGGGTGGTGTGGTTGATCGAAAATCTTCCGCGTGTGCTCGAAGCCGACCGCCTGGAGTTGGCGGACGTCAAGTTTCTGCTGGCGGACTCGCGGTTCGAGCGGCTTGGCTGCTTGCTCGAAGCGGAGTGTCGCGGGCGGTTTGATACGGTATTGCCTCACGACACGTTGTTGTCACGTGCCTCCCGGATACCGCCGGAGCAGGTAGCACCCCCACCGCTGGTCGGCGGAGAGGACTTGCAGACCCTGCATCTCCCTGCCGGCCCGATCTACAAGCAAATCCTCGATGCGGTGTACCGGGCACAGCTCAATGAAGAGTTGCCCGACCGCGAGGCGGCATTACGGTTGGTTCACCACCTGCTCGAGCACACAGGGCGAATGGAAAATGGAAAATGGAAAATGGAAAATGGAAAATGCTGACTTGGCAACATCTTCAGTTCTTCGTTACCCAATTCTCCGTTCTCCACGCTATTGTAGGGTGGGTTCCACCCGCCTTCCGCGCGCACTGCGGCGGGTGGAACCCGCTCTACTTCGCCCCGGTGAAATACTCTTGGAACATCGCAACGTCGAACAGATCGACATCACCATCCCCGTTCATATCCGCCATCCCAAATTGATCCTGCGTGCAACCATCGCCCGGGGCATCAACCTCCGGGCCGGCCAGACACAACGCGAATCCGGCATAATCGTACAGGTCCACGTCGCCATCGCCGTCGAGGTCCCCGGACCGCAGGATCGTCTTCGAGAAACCAGCCACGAAGTCGCCACCGCCTAGACCATCTCCTGACGGGAACGTGTAACCGTCGAACTCACCGTCCAACGGGTTTCTGGCATCGTCCGTGATCGTGTCCGCCAGCACCAATCGGTACGCCTCACCTTCGTTGAGATCATTTGCCAGAATAGTCAGCGTGTACGTGGGAAGATGGTAGGCAAGCGAATCGAACAATACCACACTATCCCCGCTGTCCAGGATAGCGACGTCGATCCACGAAACCTGCACGTTTTCGGTGAAGACGGTGGTCAATTCGGCATTCCAGATTCCCTCCTCGCCACCAAGATCAGTGCAACTGAACGATACCACTCGCGGGGCGTCGGGATCGCCGCCGGCACCTGTAACCAGCACCTGGAAAGATTGAACGTCGATGCTCACATCGTCTGCCACCTCGATCGAGATAACCACCGGGCCCGGCGCTGCGGGCGTCCACGAGATACAGCCTGTCGCACTGTCGATCTGGAACTCGGCGGGGCCGCGGCGTTTCGACCACACCCGCGTCCCGGTCCCCGCAGCCGATGCACAACCGTCACCGTCGTACTCATATGCAAGACCGAACTGCGCCGCCAGATTGGGCGTCGAGGTAATAGTTGGGCTTTCGGCTCCCGGCGGAACCACCGCGCTCTCCCACGGATCGTAGTTCACCGATGCCGACACCGCGCAGCCGCCCCCCACCCCCTCGCCGGACGGCCCCGACGCATCACCCCACCAGTTGTGTGTGCCATCAACCGTCACACTCCCGGCATTGTAGATACCATAGTTGTTCGAGGTCAGCAGGTTGCACTTGTGAACGTCGACAAGAGCACTCCCTTCGACGCGAACCCCGGCATTTGTGCAATCCGCGAAGGTGCAAAACAGTATCACCGCATCCGACGAACCAGCCGCCAAAACCCCCTTGGGGCACGAAGTGATCCAGTTGTCGCGTATCATGGTGGGCGTATCCGCACCGGTGGCGAGGTAAACGGCGTTGTCGTACGCTTCCTCGATCACGCAATTCCGAATCGTCACCAGGACGTCATTTGTGACCCACACCATCCGCGTGTCATAGTGACTGCCGTAGCGAGAATACCCGACCCCACCGTAGCGAATTACCGCGTCGTGCAACACATTGTTCCGGTTGGTGAATTGGATAGCCCCCCAATTGCCCCTGGCAGGTGAGCTACCGCCCCCATCCCCGTTCGTATCGCCTCCGTAGGCATCGTCGCGGCTGCTGGTGAACACCACCGGGGAACCGGGCGTGCCTTGGGGGCTCAATGTCCCTTGAACGATCAAGTCGTGCCGGTAGCGGTAGGAACTCGACCCACTGCTCGTATCCACCGCGTTGAACTTCACCACAACACCCGCCTCAATCGTCAACGTCTCCCCTACCGGGATTGTCACGTCCGAAGTCACCAGGTACGGATACCCCAACCCATGCACGTCATCCCAGGTCACGTCCTGACCAATCGTGCCGCCCACGCCAATCACCGTGTTGGTGTTGCCGCTGAAGAGGTTGCTGCTGTAGACCGGGTCGCCCGGGCCCTGATACAACGGATAATCCTTGTTGGTTATCGTGTTGCCGCTGATCGTTGTAGCGCTCGAACCCGTCAGATAAATCCCCCAACCCGAACCACCATTGATCGTGTTATCTCGAATAGTCCCACCAGACACCCGAATCCCCGTCCCCCCCTCGCTGATCGTATTGCCGTCCACGGTGCAAATCCCGGAGAGGTTGATCGCATAGCTGCCGGCCCCACTGATCTCGTTGCCTTCAACCGTAACCACGGTCCCCACGATGCCCTGTGGGCTCCCACTGATCGTGTTGTCGTGCACCCACGGTGCCTGGGCCGACTCGGCATAGATCGCCTTGTCATAAGTGTTCCCGAGCACACAGTCGCGGATCTCCAGCGTCGCACTACCCGAACCTGCCACCCACACCATCTGCGTGTCGTAACGGGTGCCGTAGCGGCTGTAGCCCACACCACCGTAACGAATCACCGCATTGTGCAGCACATTATCCGGGTTTGTGTACTTGATCGCGCCCCAGTTCTCCGATCCGGGGCCGCTCGCCGCGCCATCACCATTGGAATCCCCACCGTACTCATCATCTCGGCTGCTGGTGAACACCACCTCTTGGCCTGGCGTGCTCTGCAAATCCAGCGTCCCTGCCACAATTAAATCGTGTCGGTAATAGTAGGAACTCGACCCGCTGTTCGTGTTCACCGCGTTGAACTTCACCACAACGCCCGGATCAATTGTCAGCGTTTGCCCTGTGGAGACGGTCACGTCCGAAGTCACCAGGTATGGATATCCCAGCCCCTCTACGTCTTCCCAGAGCACGTCCTGGCTAATCGCACCACCCACGCCAATCACCGTGTTGGTATTTCCGCTAAACAGATTGCCGCTGTAGACCGGGTCGCCGGGGCCCTGGTAAATCGGATAATCCTTGCCGGTGACCGTGTTTCCGCTAATCGTCGCACTACCGGTGCCGGTCAGGTAAATCCCCCAGCCCGAACCGACGCCGATGGTGTTATCCTGGATACTGCCGCCCGACACCCGGATGCCCGTTCCGCCTCCAGTGATCGTATTCCCCTCCACGGTGGCGATACCGGACAGATTGATCGCATAGCTGCCGGCGTCACTAATGTTATTGTCTTCCACCGTGGCCACAGTCCCCACGATGCCTTGTGGGCTGCCGCTGATTGTGTTGTCATGCACCCAGGGTGTTAACGCCGACTCGGCGTAGATGGCTTTGTCGTAAGTGTTCTCGAGCACACAGTCGTGGATCTCGAATGTTGCACTACCCGAACCTGCCACCCACACCATCTGCGTGTCGTAACGGCTGCCGTAGCGGCTATAGCTCACACCACCGTAACGAATCACCGCATCGTGCAGCACATTATCCGGGTTCGTGTACTTGATCGCCCCCCAGTTCTCCGGTCCCGGGCTGCTCCCCGCGCCATCACCGTTGGAATCCCCACCGTACTCATCATCTCGGCTGCTGGTGAACACCACCTCCTGGCCTGGTGTGCTTTGCAGATCAAGCGTCCCCGCCACAATTAGATCGTTTCGGTAATAGTAGGAACTCGACCCGCTGTTTGTGTCCACTGCGTTGAACTTCACCACCACGCCCGGCTCAATCGTCAATGTCACACCTGCGGGTATGGTCAGATCGGAGGTGACCAGGTAGGGAACCCCTGGCACGTCGTCCCAGAGCACGTCCTGACCGATCGCACCACCCACGGCAATCACCATGTTAGTAATGCCGCTGAAGACGTTGTCGCTGTAGACCGGGTCGCCGGGGCCCTGGTAAATCGAATAATCTTTGTCGGTCACCGTGTTGCCGATGACCATTGTAGTGCCCGTACCCGTCAGGTAAATCCCCCAACCTGAACCGCCGGTGATGGTGTTATATTGGATACTGCCACCAGCCACGCGAATTGCCGTCCCGCCCCCGATGATCGTATTCCACTCCACGGTGCAACTGCCGGAGAAATTGATCCCATAACTGCCGGCGCCGCTAATATGATTGTTTTCTATCGTGGCTGTGGTCCCCACTATTGCCTGTGGACTGCCGCTGATCGTATTGTCATGCACCCACGGCGTCTGCGTCGACTCGGCGTAGATCGCCCTGGTGTAAGTGTTCTCCATCACACAGTCCCGAATCTCCAGCGTCGCACTGCCCGAACCTGCCACCCATACCATCTGCGTGTCGTAACGGGTGCCGTAGCGGCTGGAGCCCACGCCACCGTAACGAATCACCGCATCGTGCAGCACATTATCCGGGTTCGTGTACTTGATCGCGCCCCAGTTCTCCGATCCAGGGCCGCTCGCCGCACCATCACCATTGGAATCCCCACCATACTCATCATCTCGACTACTGGTGAACACCACTTCCTGGCCTGGTGTGCTTTGCAGATCAAGCGTCCCTGTCACAATTAGATCGTTTCGGTAATAGTAGGAACTCGACCCGCTGTTCGTATCCACCGCGTTGAACTTCACCACAATACCCGGATCAATCGTCAATGTTGCTCCCGCGGAGACGGTCACGTCCGAAGTCACCAGGTATGGATACCCCAACCCCTGCACGTCGTCCCAAATCACGTCCTGGCTGATCGTGCCGCCCACGCCGATCACCGTGTTGGTGTTGTTGCTAAAGACGTTGCCGCTGTAGACCGGGTCGCCGGCACCCTGGTAAACCGGATAGTCTTTGTCGGTTACCGTATTGCCGTTAATCGTCGCATCACCGGCGCCTGTCAGGTAAATACCCCAGCTCGAACCGCCGTTGATGCTGTTATCCTGGATGCTTCCGCCGGATACCCGGATCGCCATCCCGCCGTCGCTGATCGTATTCCCCTCCACGATGGCGACACCGGACAGATTGATCGCATAACTGCCGGCGCTGCTGATGTTGTTGTCTTCCACCGTGATCACGGTTCCCACGATGCCTTGCGGGCAGCCGCTGATCGTGTTGTCATGCACCCACGGCGTCTGGGCCGACTCGGCGTAGATCGCCTTGTCATAAGTGTTCTCGAGCACGCAATCACGAATCTCCAGCGTCGCGCCACCTGAACCTGCCACCCATACCATCTGCGTGTTGTAACGGTTGCTGTAGTAGCTGTGGCTCACACCACCGTAACGAATCACCGCATCGTGCAGCACATTATCCGGGTTCGTGTATTTGATCGCACCCCAGTTCTCCGATCCGGGGCCGCTCGTCGCACCATCACCGTTTGAATCTCCCCCATACTCATCATCTCGACTGCTGGTGAACACCACCTCCTGGCCTGGTGTGCTCTGCAAATCCAGCGTCCCTGCTACAATTAAATCGTGTCGGTAGCGGTACGAACTCGATCCGGTGTTCGTATCCACTGCGTTGAACTTCACCACAACGCCCGGATCAATTGTCAGCGTTTGCCCCGCCGAGACGGTCACGTCCGAAATCACCAGGTACGGATACCCAAGCCCCTGCACGTCATCCCAGGTCACATCCTGATTGACCGCGCCGCCTACACCAATCACCGTGTTGACATTGTTGCCAAAGACGTTGTCAGTGTAGATCGCATCGCCGGGACCCTGGTAAACCGGGTAATCTTTGTCGGTTATCGTGTTGCCGCTGACTGTCGAGCCGCCCGTGCCTGTCAGGTAGATGCCCCAACCCGAACCGCCGCTGATGCTGTTATTCTGAATATTGCCGCCGGACACACGGATTCCTGTACCACCACCGCTGATCGTATTGCCCTCCACGGTGGCAATACCGGACAAATTGACCGCATAGCTACCGGTCCCACTAATCCCGTTGTCTTCAACCGTAACGACAGTCCCCACGATACCCTGTGAAGCCCCGCTGATCGTGTTGTCATGCACCCACGGTGTCCGGGCTGATTCGGCGTAGATCGCCTTGTCATAAGTATTCTCAATTACACAATCGCGAATCTCCAGCGTCGCACCACCCGAACCTGCCACCCATACCATCTGCGTGTTGTAACGGGTGCTGTAGTAGCTGTAGCCCACACCACCGTAACGAATCACCGCATCGTGCAGCACATTATCCGGGTTCGTATACTTGATCGCACCCCAGTTCTCCGATCCAGGCCCGCTCCCCGCACCATCACCGTTGGAATCCCCCCCATACATATCATCGCGACTGCTGGTGAACACGACCTTCTGGCCGAATGTGCTCTGCAGAGCCAATGTCCCGGTCACGATCAAATCGTTCCGGTGACGGTGTGAACTCGACCCGGTGTTCGTGTCCACCGCGTTGAATTTCACCACAACGCCCGCCTCGATTGTCAGCGTCACACCCACGGGGATGGTCAGATCGGACGTGACCAGGTACACGTTCCCGGAGGTCCACGTCGTATCCTCCGTGAGCGCCCCGCCCACCCCGATCGGCGTTGGCGTGGTTGCGATCGTCTCAAAGATAAACAGGTGATCCGAAGCCATCGACACGCCATCGTCGGACATGACGTCGCCGGACACGGTCACCGACACCGTCTCGCCAAGAGCGAAATCGACATACGGGGTGAATGTAAGCGTATAGTCAGCCCCGTCATAGCTGAAGGCCCCATCGTGCCAACCGCTACCGGTGCCCTCCACCTGGATCGTCGATCCATCGAGTGACGACGAGTCCATTGCCCCGCTGAAGCGGATTCGGATATCGGTAGCCGGTGTCACCATAGGCCCACCATGTGGAGGCCAAGTGGCAACCACTTGGGGGCACGAACCTGATGGGGCACTGCCTGCGACACGGACCTGAATCTGCTGGACAACGTCAGCCAAACCGCGGTTGACACCAGACGCCCTCAGCGTGAGGCCATGGGTGCCGCCCACTTCCGGTGCGACGATGCCGGTAAACTCGATTTGCCTGCGGCTGCCCTTGCCGATGATGTTGCCCACGAGTTTGGTGACGCTCGCCTCTTCGCCGAAAACCGCATCTGCGATTAGCTCCACCGTAATGCCTCCGGCAGTCAGGCCGTTGAGGTTCGTAATCGTCGCGCCTACCGAAAACACGTCACCAGGCTCAACGTCTATCGTCACCGGCGTCTCCAGAGAGATCGAAGGCGAATAAGGATCGACATAGTAAGCCGTGGCAATGATCGTGTAACGCTGAAACTCGAAGGGGTCCAGTAATTCGTTCCACTCCGACCCGCTCACCGTCGCGGTCCACTCGCCCGTCCCAAAGATCGACGGGCTATTCACCACGATCTTCTCCAGCGGGCTCTCGGTGGCCACCCCCGCAGGTAGCGTGAAGCTGAACTCCGTCCCATCCGGAGCCGTCAGCGTCAAATCCAGATCGTCTTTCAGCGCGTCGCCGTCGTGCTCCTCGCCCTCGTCATCCTCATAGCACATCACCACCACCAGACGCCGGACATCACCAGTCGGGTAGAAGCTCCACTCCTGGCTGTTGGCTGTCGTCTCAACCACACCGCCATGGGCCCAAAGGAGCATTCGCTTCTCCAGCGGAACGTCGAGTAGCGTGTGGTAAGCATCGACCAGACCATAGCCGGTGTCCGTGTTGGCATAGCCGTTCACCGGGTTGGTCCCATAATCGTGAACCGGAATGGCGTTGGCCACCAGTAAGGCCTTGATGTCACGCGGGACCAGACCGTCATCGTAAGGAAATTCGTACTCGTAAGCCTGGTACAGCATGGCTGCAATACCCGTCACATGCGGGGCAGCCATGCTCGTCCCCGCTTGGCGGGTATAGAAACTCTCCGGAGGATCAGACCCCCAACGCTGATTCACGCCATCCAGCCACACCCCGTTGGTCTGGGCGTTGCAGGTGACCACACCGTAATCGTGGTCCGACCAGACGCAATCGCCTGTATACTCCGCCGCATCTCCGCCCGGAGCCACAACGTCCGGCTTAAGCCGCCCGTCGTCAGCGGTCGGGCCACGGCTGCTGTAGCATGGGACTCGACCGACATCTCCGCTTCCGCCCCCGTTTGTGTACGAGACCGCCCCCACGGTGATCACATTCTTGCCGACCCCAGGCTCGGTAACTGTGCCTCCACCATCCCCCTCGTTCCCGGCGGAGAAGATGAGCGTCAAGGCTTCGTTGTCTGCATAGGCGTCGGCAAGGGCTGCGGCGCTGTCGTACCCGAAGTTCCACGCAGCCTCGGGAGTCTGGTCAAGCCGTGTCCCCCACGAGTTGTTGACCACGAAGACTTCCTGGCCCAGGAACCGATCGAAAGCATCTACCGGATCGTAGCCCCAGATGTTGCTCCCTAAATCAACCGCCTGCCCCTTGACCACATACAGCGACGCACCCGGCGCCACGCCCCGGGCGGCAGACAGCCGAACACCTCGCCCGGCGATAACGCCAGCCACTCGCGTACCGTGCCCATCGGTATCCGGGGCGACGCTTTGACCGGTCGCCTGATCGTACTGCCACGCGATAGCCCCGCCGAAGTCATCATGGTCAGCCCATATGCCCGTATCCAGCACCCCAACACGCACACCGCTGCCGTCGTAGGCAAAGTGGGCCTGCGGGGCGCTGACCAACTCCCGGCTGTCCGCCGGCGAGTAGCCCAGACCGGGTCCATCGTGCGTTCCCACATGCTTAGCCAACTCGACCTGACGCACCCACGCAAGCTGTGCCGTCGAAAGCAATGCACCGGGCGAAGCCTCGACCACATAGACATTGGCTACCGGATCATACCGAACCGCATTAGCCCCCAAGGAATTCAGGGCGTCAGCCCGACCCGCATCCGCCTTCGCCAGAGGCCAAACGTAGAACGAGACCATCGCATCCGCCCCACGTCCTATAACCGCTGCGCGGTCGCGGTTGGAGACTTTGTGCTCTTCGGTGAACAGGCCCATCCAGTGTACCAAGGGCAATGCCGCTAGTGGCTCCACCGCATCCGCCGGAACTTCAATCACTGAGACCAGGTTGCCGGCTGAGAAGTGCGGGACAACGCCCAAGTCCAGCATCCGGGCAACTTCCTCGGCGGTGGGATTACGATTGAACTGCACCGCGCAGACCACCGCCGCCGCACGTCCGGGGCGGTCAAGCCATTCTCTCAAACCCGGGCTTAGGCCCGCGGGAGCCGTAAAACGCACCGCACCCAGCACCACCTCCGGCAACGAACCGCCGAGGGCAGAGGGTGCGCACACCGGCTCCACCACGCACGAGTTTAGCCGCTCTCGGATCGCACGAGCCGATTCCTGGGGCGCAATCACGCCCAGCTCAGCCGAAAACCGCTCTGCGTCGGCAAGGGTAGGGGGGTACATCACCCGAATCGCGGCATCGAGCGTTTGCGGTTCAGCCACGACAGCCGTACCGCTGGATTCCTGCCCCTGAACATACACGGGACACGCCACCACCACGCTGAGAACACCGGCAATCCCTGCAACAATACGATAAATTGGACACATCGTTTGAGCCTCCTCTGGGTCTTGGCAAGATGATCGATCACCCAGTCAACGAGAAACCCCGTCCGAATTGAGGCGTCTACCTACCCACCCATTCGAGGTCGCCAGAAAGATGCAGACTAACCATCGCCAGGCGGATCAGGACTGGCAAATCGTGACATTACACATATACCACATTTGCCTATCCCCTTGCAAGCCCATATGTAGGGCGGGTTCCACCCGCCAGGGCAATCGCATCTAAATCACCGTGGGGAAAATGGAAAATTAAAAATGGAAAATTGAAAATGGGGGATGGGAAACATTGTCGTTG
>JAGLWJ010000184.1 GCA_023133475.1 Phycisphaerae bacterium
TGCTCTCGTCGGCGCCGATGGCAGTCTCCCAATTTGACGCCAATATCGAGAAGTCGGTGATGTCAACCAGGTTGTCCTGCGGCACGATACCGGTGTGGAAGTCGCCCGACGTCAGGAACACCGTCACGCTGTCAGCCAACGTGCCCTCAAAGTCCACCGCCACCCGCTTGCGCAGCGTATGACCCTCCTGGACACCGAGCCACTCGAAGCCGGCATCCAAATCCTCGAATCTCACGCTTCCGACACCTTTGTTGGTGCCCGTGTCAGCCGTGAAGGTCACCGAAGCTTCCTGCGTGTCGGTGGCACCGTCGCAATCGGTGAACACGAAGGTCACGTCACGATCGACGTGGTTGCCGGTGGGCCAAACAGTGGTATGGCCATACTCGCCACCGTCGCCGATCAGGCCTTCAATCTCCACGTTAACCACCATGCACAGGTAGACTTCAACATCGGTCTGGGCAACAAACTCGCACCCGCTGCCATTAGTCACCGTCAGCGTGTAGGTGCCGTTCATGTCCAGTGTGGCTTCGTCACTGATAGTCGGGTTCTGCTCGGTGGAGCTAAAGCCGTTGGTCCCAACCCACACATACGTATAAGGCCCATTAGACCCCGTGTCCGGGCCACCGTACAGCTCGATGGTGTCGCCCTCGCAGACCGGGCTGTTGCTGCTCGCGGTGGCCGTCGTGTTGTCGATGCTGATCACACCAGAATCCACTTTGTCCGGCATAATCGTCGAACTGTCGGCGGCGCGGGTCAGCTTGGTGTGGAACGGGGCGTTGTCCATCTGGAACGTCACATCCGTGGCACCCTCGACAATGGGATCAAATAGTAAAGTGGCCACGGTGCCATTGCTGGACATCACTCCGCCCGGCAGATATAGGGCGCAGGTGAGATCACCGTTGCCGTCCGGGTCGGGGTCGGCTCCGTCGGGAATGATCAACACCCAATCGGGTGCCGGGGTAATACTAACCAGCGACAGGTGGGCACTATCATAATGGATCAAGGCCTGCACGCCGTTGATGGGGTCGGTCAGGTCGGCCACCTCCAGAGTCACGGGGAAGTTGTCGTCGGTGGTGACACAGAGTGCTTCGGGTTCATTGCCCGTTCTGAGGAGCAGCTCGGCGGATGCGGCGGCGGACTCACACTCATCCGGGACGCTGTTGCCGTTGAGGTCCTCGCTGGTTCCGGCGACGATGTCGCAGATGTCCTGGATGCCGTTGGTGTTGCAGTCCTCATCCGGCTCGCACTCGTCGGGGATGCCGTTGGTGTTGCAATCACTACCACCCGGGAGAAGGGCCATCCCGGTTATATACTCGCCCCCGTTGCCAAGAAGGGTGGCTGCACCTGTACCGGGATCGATGGAGTACAGACTGCGACTCCATGAGAACCCCAACAGATTCCCGGAGGGATCGAAGGTCAGGCTTGAGAGCGTGTTATCGACCTCAAGAGCCGAGTTGATCACGGTGATCTCACCAGTATCCACGTTAATGGTTTGCAAAGTAATAGAGTCCCAATCCCAGCCAGGAGCAAAGATGTCGTAGAGCAAGCCCGTTCCAGGCTTGAATGCAATCGAGTGCGAGCAGCCATCCCCGCCGAATATCCCCGTTGAGGTGATCGACGCGTCGGTCAGGTTAATGATCACGATTCCGGTTGGCGAGGAACTACAGTTTCGCTCGATTCCATAGAGGGTCCCATCACTTCGGAAGGCGATGTCGAACAGAAGCACACCGGTGTCGCCAATAACGGTGACAGCCGCCGTGTTGGCGTCGATGCGCACAAGGTCGTCAGGCCCGCTCCACGATCCCGAAAGGCTGATAACCGCGTATAACTCCCTGGTAAGGGGATGGGCGGCCAGCCCCTTCGCGCTCGCATCCTGGCTCACATCCATGGTGTTGCTCACCGTGAGCGAGCCATCGGCGGGGTCAATCTCGTAGAGTTCCGGCCCATCGCCTATGCCAAATAGCCCTCCGGAGCTCAGGTCGCATTCATCGGGAATCCCATTGGTGTTGCAGTCCGGGCTGGTGCCGGCGGTGATGTCGCACTCGTCTGCGATGCCGTTGGTATTGCAGTCAGCCTCACAATCGTCAGGAATCCCATTCGGCTGGCAGTCGTAGCTCAGGCCCAGAGCAATCGCACAGAGGTCACCGGTCCCGTCGTTGTCACAATCAGCCTGCTGTGGGTTTGCGTGGTTCGGGCAGTTGTCGCAGGCATCACCCAGACCGTCAGTGTCGGCGTCCACCTGGCTGGGGTTCGACACCGTTGGGCAGTTGTCGTTGGTGTGTAGGATTCCATCGTTGTCGATGTCCTGGGTCAGAGCCACGCTTAGTTGGAACCCCGCGGCGATGGCAATGAAGTTCCCGGCAGGGACGTTGCATTGGCCATTATCGTTCCGCCCCCACGCCACGAGTGACCCGTCCGCCTTGCGGGCTACAGTGTGATACCCGGCTGCGGCAACGGCGGTGAAGGGGCCCTCCGTTGTGGGCACGTCGCATTCGCCGAACGCATTATAGCCCCACGCTAGGAGCGACCCGTCGGCCTTGAGGCCCAGACTGTGACCAAAGCCCGCGGCAATGGCGACGAAGTCACTGTTGGGTTCAGGCACGTCGCATTGGCCATCGTCGTTATCGCCCCACGCTACGATCGACCCATCGGCCTTAAGGCCCAGAGTGTGACCATAGCCTGCGGCAGCGGCGATGAAGTAGCTGTCGGCAGGCACGTCGCATTGCCCGTAGTTGTTCTGTCCCCAGGCCACGATCGACCCGTCAGCCTTAAAGGCCAGACTGTGGTAGTAACTCGGGGCAAGGGCGACGAAGTCGTTTCCGGCCGGCACGTCGCATTGACCGTCGTCGCTACGGCCCCATGCGTAGAGCGATCCGTCAGCCCGGAGGGCCACATTGTGCTGCCAACCCCCGGAAATGGCGATGAAGTCGTTTCCGGATGGTGCGGTGGCACTCCCCCACGCCGCGAGTGACCCGTCAACCCTGAGCACCAAACAGTGCCCCAAGCCTGCACCAATGGCGACGAAGTCGTCGCCGGCGGGCACGGAGTCATTCGTGCCCCACCCGACAAGCGAGCCGGCGGATTCAAGACAGGGCGGACCGGTCGGGCAAAGGTCGCACGCATCGCCGAAGCCGTCGCCGTCGGAATCCGTCTGATCCGCGTTCGGCACGAGTGGGCAGTTGTCCACACCACCGCACACCCCGTCGACATCCACGTCATTGAGTGGGTCTGTCACGCAGGGGTCGCACGCATCGCCGACGCCATCGCCGTCCGCATCCGCCTGGTCGGGATTGACCACGAGCGGGCAGTTGTCCATCCAGTCAAGGAGACCATCGTCGTCATCGTCCTCTTCGCAGGCATTGCCCACTCCGTCGCCGTCGGCATCGCCCTGGTCGGGGTTGAACGCGAACATGCAGTTATCGTCGTCGTTGAGCACTCCGTCGTTGTCGATATCGTTGGTCAGAGCCAGATTGTGACGCTCCTTTGCGGCAATGGCCAGGAACCTGTTGCCGGCGGGCACTTCGGTCATGTTGCCCCACGCCACGAGCGACCCGTCAGAGCGCAGCGCCACACTATGGCTCCTGCCCCCCGCAATGGCGGTGAAGAAAGTCTCGCTGCCGTACTCCAAAGGTGCGTCGCACTGACCACTGCTGTTATTGCCCCACGCTTCGATTACACCGTAGGCTTTGAGCGCCAAAGTGTGATCCCAACTCGCGGTAATGGCGGTGAAGTTGGTGTTATCGGCGGGCAGGTCGCATTGGCCGATCCAGTCGGCACCCCACGCCACCAGCGATCCGTCAGTCTTAAGAGCCACACAGTACTGGTAGCCCGCGGCGATGGCGGCATAGTCATTCCCGGATGGAACATCGTCGATCACGTTGAAATTGTTGTTACCCCATGCGACGAGCGACCCGTCCGTCTTAAGGGCGAGGCCATGATTATCACCGGCGGCGATGGCGGCATAGTCGGTCCCGGATGGAACATTGCATTCGCCGTAGTTGTTCTTGCCCCACGCCGCCAGCGATCCATCAGTCTTGAGGACCAAACTGTAATATGGACCCGCAGCCACGGCGGTGAAGTCGGTCCCGGCGGGGACATCGTCGATCAGCCCATAGTCGTTCCTGCCCCACGCCACGAGCGACCCGTCGGACCGCAGCGCTAAACCACGCCATTGGCCCGCAGCCACGGCAGTGAAGTCATCCTCGGCAGGCACCATGCATCCGCCGAAATCCTCTCTGCCCCACGCGACGATCGACCCGTCGGTTTTGACGGCCAGACTGTGGTTGCTGCCCGCGCCAACGGCGATGAAATCGCCCCCGGCAGGGACGTCGCATTGTCCGTTGTTGCTATACCCCCACGCCACGAGCGATCCGTCGTTCTTAAGGGCCAGACAGTGCATCCCACTCGTGGCGATGGCGATAAAGTCGGTCCCGGAGGGCACGTCGCATTGCCCGTAGGAGTTGCTGCCCCACGCGACGAGTGACCCGTCGTCCTTAAGGGCCAAACCATGAGACTGGCCTGCCGAAATGGCGACGAAGTCATTCCCCTCGGGCACATCACATTGACCGTATTGGTTGTAACCCCAGGCTACGAGTCTCCCGTCAGTCTTGAGGGCCACACTGAAGTATTCGCCCCCGGCAATGGCGACGAAGTCGTTATCGGACGGCGCGTCGCATTGTCCACGATTGTTCTGCCCCCAGGCTGCCAGCGACCCGTTGGTGTTGAGGGCGAGGCAATGATTCTGACCGGCGGCAACGGCGGTGAACTTGCCGGCGGAGATATCAGCACCGGCGCAGGCAACATCACCCCACTCCACGATCGATCCGGTGAAGGGCTCAAGGCAGTCATCGAACTCATCGTTCGGGCAGATGTCGCAGGCATCGCCGACGCCGTCGCCATCGGAATCCGTCTGGCCCGCGTTCGACACGGTCGGGCAGTTGTCCACGTCGCCGCAGACACCGTCGTTATCCCCGTCGTCGTCCGGATCGTTCGGGCAGGGGTCACAAACGTCACCCGGGCCGTCCCCGTCGGCGTCTTCCTGCCCCGGGTTGTAATCATTGGGGCAGTTGTCGCACACGTCACCCAGGCCGTCGTTGTCCGGGTCCTCTTGCCCGGGGTTGGACACCCGTACGCAGTTGTCATCGACGTTGAGAACTCCATCCCCGTCGGCGTCATAGGTCAGAGCTAAGCTATGCCAGCCGTTTGCGGCAATGGCGATATTCTCGTTGCCGGTAGGGACGTTGTCGCATTGGCCGTAGTAGTTGTCGCCCCACACGACGATCGAACCGTCGTTCTTGAGGGCTACAGCGTGCCGGTAGCCCGCAGCAATGGCCACAAAGTCGGATTCGGTCGGAACGTTGCACTGCCCATAGGTGTTGTCGCCCCACGCGATGATCGACCCGTTGGTCTTGAGAGCCAGACTGTAGTAGCCACACGCGGCAATGGCGGTAAAGTCGCTCTCAATAGGAACGTCGTCGATCTGCCCATAGCTGTTATTGCCCCACACCACGATCGACCCGTTGGTGTTGAGAGCCAGACTGTGGTCCCTGCCTGCGGCAATGGCGGTGAAATCGGTCCCGGATGGCACAGTGCATTGACCGTCGGAGTCGCTGCCCCACGCCACGATCGACCCGTTGGTGTTGAGAGCCAGACTGTGACTATATCCCCCGGCAACCGCCACAAACACCTTCTCGACAGGGGCGTCGTCGATCAGGCCGTAGTAGCTATACCCCCACGTCACGATCGACTTGTCGTCCTTGATGGCGAGGCTGTGATAGCCGCCCGCGCCAATGGCAACGAAGTCGTTCCCCTCGGGGACGTCGTCGACAAGCCCATAGCTGTTGCCGCCCCACGCCACAATCGACCCGTTGGTGTTGAGGGCCA
>JAGLWJ010000185.1 GCA_023133475.1 Phycisphaerae bacterium
ACCTCGAAAGGTCATCGGGCAAATCGTAACGTTATAGAGGGTGGTCCTAGACCATGCCACCCGCCGGAGGCGGTTCCGCAAAACCGAACATATGTTGAACCAAGCCATCTTGCTCTGCGGAAGGGGGTGGCCCTGCAATCGCACAGCCGACCCAGCCAAGACCTGGGTTCTTGCATAGACACGGGGCGATCTGGATCCCGGCTGCTTTCCCTAGAGCCCGAAGGCGAGCAAAGCGGCGATGCCGTTCCGCTGAGCCTATCATTCTTCCTCCTCCGCATCCGTCCGAAAATTTCTGATACTGCCAAGCGTCCATCCCCGGTGGAGTTGCGCTGACAGACACCAACAGCGATTTCATCCGCGCAGTGAAACGAGGGCGAAGGAACAGGTAACTTGCCGCCGCTGACTTGACCCCCGCTTCACGTAGAGCATCAAGCAACGGTGCGATGCTGTCTGTCGCGTCCGTTACATCGGGGATCAATGGGTCCAGGCGAGCTGTCGTCCGGACACCGATCTGGTTGAGCTTCGCGATGGCTTCCAGCCGCTCGCACGGGCCTGCCGCTCGCGGTTCCAATAACCGGCAGAGGGTTTCATCAAGAGTCGTGATCCCCACTTGGGCAAAGATCATGTGCGGAGTTTCGGAAAACAGTCGGATGAACCGGTGACCGACGAAGCCCTTTGTGAGGAACGCCACCTCCACTCCAGAATCCAGAAGAACCGCCATCGTTCGGAAGCTGACGTCCTGAACCTCCGGCAGGGGCTGAAACGCATCGCTGGAGGGGCTGAAGTAAACCCGACACGGTTTTCGACGTTTACGGGCCAACTCACAAGCGATGAGTTCGGCGGTGTTCTCGTAGAGGACGACCCGCTCTGGGCCGGGATAGTTCGAGTAGCCCTGGATGTAGCAGTAAACACACCCCAGCACGCAGCCTTGGGTGATATTGATGGTGGGGAATTGGCGCAGGCAAGGAATCCGCGAGGGTGTGAGGATCGGCGGCTTCCGTTTCCTTAAAAGCACCTCTACCACAATAACTCTCCCGAGTGGATGAGGTAAAAAGGTTCCCAGGAGGGAACCGCCCTTGCGAGCAGTACCCCCCTGGGAGGGAGAGAGAGAGCTCTATGACAATGCCCGTTCGCCGGGCTTGTTCACATCTTAGACCCAGGCAAAAGCTGTCGCTGCCGGCAACCTCAGCCTGAGCGATAGGGAGAGCACTATGATTATCCCGTCGCCGGCTGTCGGCAACGGGGAGGCTCCCTATCGGCGCAAAGCCTCAGCCATGACACCTGCCGGATCGACCGGCATCAGATCGACCTCCGCGGGCTTCCCTCAAATGGTCTTCGAGGTTTTGCCACGGCGGCTCTTCCACCAACCTGGTGACCGATTCAAGATGTTCGACCGGTACGATAAAGGGACGATTAACCCCCACCACTTCGACGATGGCAAAATACTCCCTCTGGTTGCACCCATCGCTGAAGTAGACGATCTTACCAGTCACCTCCAACTCCGAACCGATCGCGCGAACCACATCCACAAAGTCGGGGCACACGGCATCCTTCAGTTTGAAGGAAACCGTCCGGGCTGAGATGAGCTTGCTCGAAAGCACAACAATCTCCTGCAATTGCAGTATCCAAAATCACGCTCACCTCTCCCGACACTGTATTCAGAGCAAGCGCCATACCAATAGGGCGACGTTGCAAAAAACGATGTCGTGGAAAACGTAACTTCTTGTAAAAGCGAGTGTTGTATAGGCCATGACGCGATCTGAGCGCCCGCCCTGACATTGACTCGATGCTTTATTCTGTGCCAAGTATGGCACGTGTCTATCCCGGGTATTTCGCCGCAGAGGGCGCAGAGAGCGTAGAGTTCAAGACAATAAGAAGTTATGGCCGCTCACAGGGGGAAGCTCATATACACCGTGCCAACGGGAGAAATCAGCTATTTGAGTCATAACTTCTTTCTTTACAGTACTCTGCAATCTCTGCGATTCTGCGTTTATGAGAAACCCGGGCTATTGGGCAGTCACCAGGTGTGGGTGTGTGCTGCCGCCCTGATGACCGCTACAACAGCTACGACAGTCCCATATACCCCTCTGTGACATCATCGGCGCGCGTGTGCAGATCGTTACACAGCAAGGGGTTGCGAGAAAACCACGGCGACTGACACGGATTGTTCATGAACGTAGCGAAGAAGGCGGGTGGAACCCGCCCTACATCCATTCTCCATTCTTTTATCCGGGTTATGTGGCGACGCCCACGATGCCCTCTGTCAGGCGTAGACTGCCCAGGACAATGTCCCACACCCCGGCACTGTCGCATCCGGTGCATATCAGGGTTAATAGGATTGTCAGGCAAAAAAAGCTTGCTTTAGCGATGGTGGTTTTCATGGTCTCCTTTCCTCCTTTTTGTTGGCTTGAGCGGGGTCGAAGAGTTTGTATTGCATGGGGACAGGCCCGACCGGGCTTTTTTCATGGATCGCCAAGTCGATGTATCCCTGTCGTTCGGTTTTGCCGGCGACGCGATAAAGCGTGCCCACCAGGTCGATGATGCGATCAGTGCACAGAACCAGCTTCTCGTAAAGCCGATCGTCACGCAGGAACTTGCCGGCAGTGCCCTCTCCGTCAGCCAGATCGCGCGACACGCGGTTGAGGTTGGAAGTCGTCTCCGCCAGGTTGTCCAGTGAGGGCATCAGTCTGCGGCTGATTTGATTGATGTTCGTGGTCGCTTCGTCGATGCCCTCTTCAAATTTGGTGGTGATGCGTATGCTCCCGTCCTTGAGCGTGGCGGCGGTTTCGCGGAAGTCAGCCACCGCCAGCCTTCCATCCTCGGTCATCTTGCGGAAGTTGGCTACAGACTCGCGCAGGGAGCTCTTGACCTCCGGATCGCCCAGTACGTCGTTGACGTGCTTAAGGGCCTTGTCGAGACGCTGGATGGCGGTGTAGAGGTTCGCGGATATTCGCCCGGCGTAGGCGGGGTCGTCCACGAATTTCATCGGGCTCAACTTGAATATCTCGTGCAGGTCATTAGCCACCGGGGTGAGGGCCTGGGCGAAATCGCCGATCTGACGCACGCTGCGCTCGACGCTGCTCATCATCGTATCAGGCACGATCTCGTGGATCATACTGCCCATCTCCCCGTTGATGCGGGCTGCCTCGTGGGAGAGCGGGTCGCCGCCGCCGCCGGGAGGCACGATGATCTCGATGCACCCGCGACCCACGCCCAGCACCGGTTCATAGATCACCGCGTAGGCCCCGCTTGGCACCACATACTCGTCTTTAAGCAAGGCTATCACCGACACGCCCAGGTCCGGGCGGTTGGGATCGTCGAACTTCAGCTCATCCACACGCCCAATCTGGACCCCATTGAGGTTGACAGGCGTCCCCGCGGGAGCACCGCGGAGCCGGGAAACATGGATTTCCAAAGGCCACTCGGCTCCGCCAACCCACTCGGGAGCTTCACCAAACATGACCATCAGCAACCCGAGAGCGCCCAGACCAGCCAGCATGAACACTCCGACCAAAATATTACGCCGTTGTTCCTTCATCTCCCACCTCGATCTGATGCAAAGTTTGCAGAACCTCTTCCGGAGCCCGCCCTTCGATGAACTCGCGGACCCGCTCGTCGGTGTTCTCTTTGATCTGCTTCACCGTGCCGTCGAATATAAACTTACC
The DNA here is from genome assembly GCA_023133475.1 of Phycisphaerae bacterium. Classification (GTDB taxonomy): domain Bacteria; phylum Planctomycetota; class Phycisphaerae; order UBA1845; family UBA1845; genus JAAEQG01. The sequence continues at coordinate 3,666 of JAGLWJ010000185.1, forward strand.
CTTGTGCAACATCACGATACGATCGGCGACCCGAAAGGCGCTGTTCATGTCATGGGTCACCACGATGCTGGTGACCTGTATTTCGCGCTGGAGCTTGCGGATCAACTCGTTGATGACGTCGGCCCGCACCGGGTCCAGCCCGGTGGTCGGTTCGTCGTAGAGGATAATCTCGGGGTCGCGGGCGATGGCCCGAGCCAGGGCAACACGCTTGCGCTGACCACCGGAAAGCTCGGCTGGGTGCTTCTGCTGGATGCCGTCCAGCCCCACCATACGCAGCTTGCGGGACACGATTTCACGTATCTCGGCGGGTTTGGCACTGGTCTGTTCCGCAATGGGAAAGGCGATGTTCTCCTCCACCGTGAGCGAATCGAACAAAGCCCCCAACTGGAAAAGAAAACC
>JAGLWJ010000186.1 GCA_023133475.1 Phycisphaerae bacterium
AGTAACGTAGCTCCATTCAAGGGGGTAGGTTTTGACTACACGCCGTTTGAAGACTCCGAGCCTTCACCGCCGCTCACAATCACGGATTCTGGGCTCAAAAAAACCGAAGATTCTCGACAACTGGCCAACTTGGGTTAGCGGTTGTAAGCTGTGTCGCGGCTCTGTTTGATTCGAGAACCTGGCCGGGCGATACGCCGACGGACCGCACGGTGCGTGAGATCATTGCACGGGTTGGCTCGACGGAGGCTCCTCCCCAGCAAGTGGGGCGCCAGTCGCGCTGTGGAATCGCAAACGAAGGAGCAGCGCAAGTTGGCGCTTGTGATTGTGAACGATGAACACGGAAACGAAGAGCCTGTTGCTGGTCCGCGTTTCCGGGGACCACATATCTGCCGCCATTGAGGCCAGGCCCGACGCCGAACTCAGCACCGTTTCGACAGACGATGTGGCGGCGGCACTCCGGGAGGCCAAGGTGGCCGTCGATGATCAGGTAACCCAGCGGGTGGAGCAGTATGTGGAGGCCCTGCACGATCCTGAGGGCCCGCCGAAGGATGAGTACGAGATCGCTGCCGGGTACGCCCCAACCGAGGGTGAGGACGGCACCTTCGTGTGGGAGGATTCCCTCCAGAAGAAGGCGGCCGACTGGTGCGACGATGCCCCGGTCGATTTCTACAACATTTCGTCCATCGTAACCGTCGAAGCCGGCGCACTGATCGGTTGGATCACTCCGCCTAAACCCGGCACCGATGGCATGGATGTCCATGGCAATCCGTTACAGCCCAGACGCAAACTCAAGGAAGTTGTTCTCAAGAACGGCGTCGAGCTGGGCGAGGATCAAAGCCGCGTTATCGCGACGGTCCCCGGCAAAGTCGTCTACGAAAACCACGAGTTATCCATCTGCGAAGTGCTGGAGGTCCGCGGTGATGTGGACTTCGAGACCGGCAACCTGAATCTGGCCACTAACGTCATAGTCCGCGGGAGTGTTCGCGACCTCTTTTGCGTGAAGACAAAGAAGAACCTCACCGTCGGTGGCGCGATCGAAGCCGCCGAGGTTGAGGCCGTCGGCAACGTGACCGTCCGCGGTGGAATCCTGAATCGCGGCAAGGGTAAGGTGGTCGCCGCTGGCGAGATTGTCGCCAGATTCTGTGCCGGGGCTGACCTACATGCCGGGGGTGATATCCGTATTGCCAAGGAGGTACTGAACAGCCACGTTCATACGGAGAGCCGGCTGATTCTGCCTCAAAGTTCCATCATCGGCGGTGACGTCTTTGCCAGGTGTAGTGTGGAAGCGAGCACCTTGGGCAGTGAGGCAGGCGTGCCCACAGAGATCATCGTGGGCTTGCATCCCGACGAGTTGAGAAAGATCAGAACGACGGCGAAGGAGAACGCCGTACGCTGCAGCGCAGTGGAAAGGATTCGTCAAGCGGTCAGCCCGCTCATGGCTCAGCTCAAACGCCTGACTCCGGAACAACGGGAGAAGGCCACCGAACTGATGTATCAGGCGGACACGATTGAGGCGGGGATCAAGGAGTCCGAGCAGAAGGTGGCGGCCTTGACACAACGCCCACCTGAGGCAAAGCCCTACGTTCTGGTCGCTTCCAAGATTCACGGGCGCGTCTCTATCACCATCGATGACCGCGTGGTCACCTTCGAACGGGAGGTCAAGGGCCCGATCAGGGTTGAATTTCGTAAGATCAAGAACCACACTGTGTTGGCGGTCGTCAACCAGTTGACCGGCTCGGTTCATGAACTACCCGCTCGCAACGTGGAATTGCGGCCTGATTAGCCCACAGCCGACGACGAGGACTGAACGGGAACCGTTGCCGCGGCAAGCACTCTACGCGGGCGGGTGGCCAGGGCAAGTAGTTGGGTGGCACGGGCAAGGACCGCCCCCGGAAGACGTTCATCTTGCGATGGCGCTACCTGGCGGTCCTTGCCCGTGCTGGGCGTTGGAAGCTCTGTGGGCGCGCTGTGGCCCAGGCCCACGGACAAAGCCCGCGACAAGGCTTTGGTGGTTGTTCCAGGCGTATTGGCGCGGGCCTTGTCCGTGCCACCCGTTGCCCTGGCCACCCGCCGCGCGGAGCAGGCGTCTCGCCTGTGGTCCAGACCCTTGCCGGATGTGACCATCCACATCCGGTCGCCGGGCTGCAAATCGGCGATGCACTTCGCGCTGCTGTGCCAAACGAGGACGTCGCCGTCGTCCGGTAGACCGGAAGCCTTGCCGGGCGAACTGCCTCGGTTTGCCGCATAATCCCGCCAGTAAATCAGCACATCAGACACGCTCTAAAGCCCTTTTTGCGAAGTTTTGCCAAGAATCTCTTGCTTCTGCCCCGTCCGTGGGCGATAATTCATATAGCTCATCCACCATGTGTGGAAGGAGTTCAGGCGCCGTCCTTCGGGGCGGCGTTCTTCTTTTGCCAGTCATCTCGACGCCTCCGGTACTTGTCGATCTGGTGGTTTCGGAGCGTATGCAGCGTTGTGATTGGTCGGAAATCGCCTTTCCATAAGCGCTCCAAAACGACAAGGAATTCCTCATCGAACCAAAGGTGGGGGCGCAATCCCTTTCCCGTCTGAGCCTCAACCCAAACATCAACCGTGGCATCAGAAGCGTGTTCGATAACAGGCCGCATCCACGGAATGCGCTCGCACCTGCGAAGATCGGGCGTCCGATCTTCTTCAATCTCTCCCTCGGCCACGCAATGCCAAAATCGCCGTTCCTTGCCGCGGGCCAATTCAGCGTCCTTGCCGATGAGAAGAATCTTCTTCCCACGGTAGTACGCTCGTCTCGGCGGGTGGCCAGGGCAAGTAGTTGGGTGGCACGGGCAAGGACCGCCCCCGGAAGACGTTCATCTTGCGATGGCGCTACCTGGCGGTCCTTGCCCGTGCTGGGCGTTGGAAGCTCTGTGGGCGCGTTGTGGCCCAGGCCCACGGACAAAACCCGCGGCGAGGCTTTGGTGGTTGTTCCAGGCGTATTGGCGCGGGCCTTGTCCGTGCCACCCTTGGGCTTGTCGGGAGCACCCGGCGTCCCCCATATCCCCATATCGACACCACTCACGGAGTGTCCCCTTTGCTTCCTTGTTTCACTATACGATTCAGTTCGTCCACCAACTCCAACAGGCGCTCTTCATCGCATTCCTGCCGCCTTGGCCTCTCGTCCTCCCTAACGCTGCCGTAGTGATCCACGATGGCACCTATCACAAGGTTAAGCATTACAAAAGCGCTGAGGATTATCCAGGAGACATGGTATATCGTCACGACCCAGTAATCCTGCCTTGTGATTCCCCTCTCGTGAAGACTCACCCAGTCGTCTCCCGTGAGAATACGGAAAAGCGAAAAGCAAGATTCATGCAACGTCGCAAACTCCGGCTGACTCCTTCCAAACAATTGGACGCCAACAACAGCATACACATACAAGACGACCACCAGGAGCAGGCCGATGTAGCCCATTGAAACGAAAGACCGCGCCAGGACGGAAACAATCCGCCGCAATTCGGGAATGCCCTTAATGATCCTCAGGACCCGAAAAACCCGCAGAACCCGCAGACTGGTCGTTACACCGCCGACGCTAGGTATGAATGCTGCCCCGACAACAATGATGTCGAAAATGTTCCACGTGTCAGAGAAAAAGGAATGAGTCGACTTTCTATAGATGAACCTCAGTCCGATTTCCACCACGAACAGGCACAAACATACTTGCTGCAATGTTCGGATGAGGCGGTGTGGTGTGTACGTTTCGATGCCAAGGAGCAGCGCATTTGCGATGATGACAAGAAGGACTGTATTGGAGAACGTCCTGGAATGTACGAAGTCCTTGAGGGGCATTATCTAGCTGCCATCAGTCAGTTCTCGTTCGCCCTGGTCGGGCAGGCAAACCGTGCCGTTATCCGTCGGGGGCGGAGGCGCAACTTCGGGAGCGGAGGGAGACTCTCGCTTGCTCGCCGCTCGGCGATAGGCTCGCTTTACCTTTCGCTTCGCGTCTTTCATGTCTTGCCCCTCTACGATATCGCGTTTCAAGATTTCGCTGGTCAGAAGCACCTTGATTTCTTCAGAATCGATTCTCATGTTCGGCGCCAGCTTTCGCAATTCGCGCCGAATTGCTTTCAGAATCGGCTCAGACAAGACGACTGCTGACACAACATGACGATTCAGGATTTGTCTTTGCTCGTGGTATTTGTCCAGTGCTTGCTTGACTATCCCTTCCCGACTCAGCATGTAGATCATCTCGGGCAATTCAGATCCCCCTGCCAGAAGATCGATGGTGAATACATGCTCGAATCTGACGGGTTGCTCAAAGATCATGCGGTACGCTTGCCATTCAATCCCGTTGGTAAGTGCAACCCATTCGATACCCTCTTTTGCCGCGTAATCGGTTGCCTGCCTCAGATGGTTCTCTTTCAAGGATTTGTCGACCGATTTGACTTCGATTAAGTATTTGAGCTTTCCGTCAATCTTTACGGCAAGGTCGCAATAGGTCCCGCGAATCGCATACTCGCCCGTCAACTCCGAATACTTGTTGTATCCGAAGATGTCGGCGAGCATGTCGGTAACGATCGTGACGGTATCTTGCTCGCTCCGATCGGCGTTGCGGGCATCCTCCAAGATTCCCCTGAAGGTCCGCAATCCCGACTTGATTCGATCCGCAACCCGCTTAGGTATGGCCATTCTTGTTTCCTTTCGGACAATCTAATCACGGTGGTGTGAGAATCCTTTCTCACGCCCATCGTCGGTGCCGGAGAACGCCCGATGCCGCCTCGCCTCCATACTCCGTAGGCGAACTGGGCTTCACCTGAACTCTATATCTATCTGCAAGCCTCGCGCCTTCAAGACCGATTACACGCTCCACTTAGCCGCGTAGGGTCCGCTGTGAGTTTGGAGATGGGGAAATGGGGGACAGTCCCCTATTTCCGCACACCACTCCCGTGCGGCTTAAGGGCTGCTGGTGTCGTCGTTTTTATCAGGCGACCCACCGGCAGGGCCCGAAGTCGCCGGGCGTTACTCATACTCGAAGAACCCCTTCTTGCTCTTGCGCCCGAGTCGGCCGCCTTGCACCATCTTCCGCAACAGCGGTGCCGGTCGATAGCGGTCCAGGCCCAGGTCGCGGTGCAGGACCTCCATGATGTCCAGGCACACGTCCAGCCCGATCAGGTCGGCGGTGTGCAGCGGGCCCATGGTGTGGGCACAGCCCATCGTCAACACCTTATCAATCGTGTCAGCCTCGGCAATGCCCTCGTGCAGGCACTCGATGGCTTCGTTGATCAGCGGCATGAGCACGCGGTTGGACACGAAGCCGGGATAATCAGTCACCTTCAGCGGCGTCTTGCCGACGGCTTCCGCCAGAGCACACGTGCGAGTGAGCGTATCGTCGCTGGTCTCCAGCCCAATCACCACCTCGACCAGCTTCATCACCGGAACCGGGTTGAAAAAGTGCATCCCGATGAACCGCTTGGGTTCCGAGGTCAACGCCGCCAGCTTGGTGATGCTGATGCTGCTGGTGTTGCTGGCAAAGAGGGCATCGGCGGGCAGTTTCGCATCAATAGCTTCGATGACCTGCTTCTTGATGTCCGGCTGCTCGGTGACCGCCTCGACCACCAGTTGCACGTCCCCGATCTCCGCTATCGACCCCATGACATGAATCCGGCCCAAGGTCGCCTCAGCCTCGGCGGTGGTGATCTTTTCTTTCTTGACCGCCTTGTCGAGCAGCTTCTTGATCAGCCCCTGGGCACTCTCGATAGCCGGCGGATGAGCATCGAACATCCGCACCTCGAATCCGGATTGTGCAAACACCTGCACAATCCCGCGCCCCATGGTACCAGCCCCAATAACAGCAATAGCTTTTGTTGTATCCACCATGTGAACAAACTCCTCCAGTAGAATGGTTTGGTTCGTATTCCGATTTCTGTAGGGCGGGTTCTACCCGCCTTCTATTCAGCCGTAGGGCGGGTTCCACCCGCCTTCGTGGCATGGCGCGGCGGGTGGAACCCGCCCTACACCTCTATTCAGGCGCAATGCCCATTGCGTCAGCCTCTTCCTGGGTCAAGCCCAGGGCAATGGACACGCGCTGCATGATCTCCTCGCCAAAGTGTTCCTTGTATGCGTCGAGAATGGCTGCCGCCCGATGCTCGTCCCGCACGGAATCCCACCGATCCCAGATGACATACACGTGGAGCCGATCACTACCTTGAAGCTGTTCGTGCATAATCACCGGCCCTTTGCCCGCCTCGCCCAAACGGATTTCTTCGACGAGGAGGCGGACCAGTTCTGCGTGTTTCGGATCACGGTTTTGTCGCGGCTGCTTTTCGTAATTGTAGAACGGCATCGCAACTCCCTCAAATTGTCGCTCTCCAGTTCCCCTCGAAGGCCTTCATGACGCCGCGGGCGATTACCAGGCGATGAATCTCGCTGGTGCCCTCATAAATCTCCGTGATCCGTGCGTCGCGCAGCAGACGCTCAGCCGGATAGTCCTTGCAATACCCGTAACCACCGAAAATCTGCACACAATCGTGCGCCGCCCGAGTCGCCGTCTCCGACGCGAACAGCTTGGCCATCGCACCTTCGTACTCGTGCGGCTTCTTCTGATCCTTAAGCCACGCCGCCCGGTAGATCAGATGACGCGACGCGGCGATGGCGGTGGCCATGTTGGATATCTTGGCCTGGATGGCCTGGAAGCTCCCGATGGGACGGTTAAACTGCTTACGCTCGGCTGCGTATTGCAACGACTCGCGCAGGCACGCATCGGCGATCCCCAATGCCTGGGCGGCAATCCCGATCCGCCCGCCGTCCAGGGTGGTCAAAGCCACCCGCAGGCCTCGCCCACGCTCTCCGAGCAGGTTCTCCTTGGGGATCACGCAATCCTCGAACACAAACTCAGCCGTCGTCGTGCAGCAAATCCCCAGCTTGTCTTCGAGCTTGGCCATCGTTAGCCCCGGTGTCGGCTGCTCGACGATGAACGCGCTGAGGCGGTGCCGCTTGTCGTCCGGGTCGGTCACTGCGATCAGGACGATCACGCCGGCTTCGCCCCCGTTGGTGGTGAAGATTTTCGTCCCGTCGATGTGCCAGCCGTCGTCTTTCTCGACCACCATGCAACGTGCCGCACCCGCGTCACTTCCGCTGCCAGGTTCGGTCAGTGCCAAGCA
>JAGLWJ010000187.1 GCA_023133475.1 Phycisphaerae bacterium
CGTAACTGGCCAACTTGGGTTAGTTTAGCCCGAATAATTCATGTCATCTTAGAAGCGATAACGCAACGCATAGGTCACGTTCCAGCCGTTGTACTCCTCCGGCCTATAGAGATGAAACGTGTAATGCGTCGACAGGTTGAACGCCCAACGCTCATTGATGGGCACCTCCCAGCCAAACCCGACCAGAAAACTGAACAGCCAATCCCGAATCTTCTGCTCGTCGGCGTAGAGGGTCAGCGGAGCCAGGGCAAAATGACCGCTGCCCTTGGCCCGCAAATAGCCGATCTCGATGCCGCCGACCAGGTAAGGGCGGCCGGCTTTGAGGTGCTCGGCAAAGTTGACATAACAACCACGCCGGCTTAGGCCCCACGGGTAGATGTCCACGGTCATTCCCGTGTAGTAGAGGGCATACTTGAAGTTAACCTCCAGGTTCGCGGTGGCCCAACGCTGGTGATCCCGATCCCCACCAACCCCCGTGCCGAAGTAGAAGTTCCACGTCAGCCATTCGGTTTCCCGGCGACCGATGCCTATATAGGCGGTGGTCAAGGCGAACTCGGACTTGCGGTCCAGCGGAGTGACGGGGCTGACGAAAACCCCCAGAACATCCACCTTCATCGGGTCTCTCACCCGGCGTTCCAGCTTACGCTCGGTGCCGTGCAGCCGGGTCATACCCATTCTGAACCCGAGGTCCAGATACCAGAACGTATCCTCGACTCCGGGCACCGGAGCAAACAAACTGTGCTCGGCTGGGTCAATTGCCGGCCCCACCGGCTCGCCGGCGCCCTCCCCCAGTTTCACGTCAGCCCCACGCAGAGCAAACCATCCGTTGGATGAGACGTTGGGCGGTTGGCGGGCCTCTTCTGACCGTGGCGAAGTTGGGGATGGAAGCGGAGTCAACTCCTCGTTTTCGCCGTTCGGGGCAAACACTTTGAAAGGGCCAACAAGCTCCCACTTGTCAGCCACCTTTACACCGGACCCTATCGTGCAACCGCCCGCCGACAGCACAACCATCCCGCCAATTGCATATCTGAGCAATCCGAAAGATGGTTTCATGGTTTGATCCGCATTGTTCACCCCAGTGCCACCGGGCTCGGAGGGCAAGAACGCCGGCTGCTACGAATTTATCGACAGCCCCGGTAGGGCAGGTTGAAAACCTGCCGCAATAGGTTGGGTGGCTCATGGCTGTAGCACCGGCTAATAAGTCCAAAGTCCCTGGTCCAAGGTCCAAAGTCAGAAACCAACGAGACTCTGGACCTTGGACCTTGGACTTTGGACTCGCCCCTGGTTGGTGGGTTCCAGGTGCCAATGCTGCTACATCTTCTTGTTCTCGTGCCTCAACGCTTCAAGTTCCTTCGCTATTTTATCGAGGCTCATGAATATACCCACGAGCATTACGCTTGCGACAATGAAGAAGAAACTCCCTGCGTAATAGAATACCGTATCCATCAAATTGCCCCCATTGGGACATTCTCAATAAGTAGCAAGCTCTTGCCTTTCCCGTAGCTCCGACTGACACGGCGGATACGCGCACCTTCCCTGCTGCAAATATCGCACACCATATACCTTCTCCTGACCATGCTACACGAGATACACTGCGATCAAACGCAAAATTCTCCGACATCGGCTAACCCGGATAATTCATGAACGCAGAGACGCAGAGACGCAGAGTTAAGCAGAATAAGAAGTTAGGAGAATTCATTGAGAAAAGCTCATATACACCGTGTTAACGGAAAAAACTGGTCATTTAAGTCACAACCTCCTCTTCTGCAATACTCTGCGTCTCTGCGTCTCTGCGTTCATGAAAAGCCCGGGCTAAACCATTCGTGTCCCCCACCGCTAAAGCGATGGGCCACCCGGCCTCTCACCGCTAAAGCAATGGGCCACCCGACAGCCCCCTTGCGGTCGCGGTGCTGATCGGATGGCCGCTTTTTTCGCGCAATTCGCGAGGAATCTCGTGGTTAGCAGGGCAGGTTGAAAACCTGCCGAAGCCCAAAGCCCAAAGTCTACCAGGCGAAGTGAGAAAACGCCTTGTTGGCTTCAGCCATGCGATGCACGTTTTCACGCGTGGTCATCGCCCCGCCCTCACCGCGATAGGCGTCGCAAATCTCCTGGGCCAGAAAAGCACTGGTCGACTTGCCGCTCTTCTTGCGCAAAGCCTCCAGCATCCAGCGAATGGCCAACGACTGCTGACGCCTGCGGTTCACCTGCATGGGAACCTGATAGTTCGAGCCGCCCACCCGCTTGGAACGGACCTCGACGTTCGGCTTCACGTTGTTCACCGCCGTCTCGAAAATCTCCAGAGGCGGGGAATCCTTGATCCGCCGGGCGACGACGTCCATGGCATCATAGAACACACGCTCCGCCACACTCTTCTTACCGTCCAACATCAGACAGTTGACGAACTTGGACACCAGCTTGCTCTGGTAGCGAGGGTCCAGCTTCAGTTGCTCTGCCGACTTTGTGAATCTCTTACGAGCCATTCCTGAACTATCCTGTTGTTACCGATCACACTAAACAAAAAATTCTACCAAATCCTCACGTATCAGGCAAACCCCCCGAAGAACAGCCTGGATGGGTGGCCCACCGCTAAAGCCATGGGCCACCCAACCACGGCGGGGTTGCCAACAAGAACGGTTACTCCCCCCGCTTGCCCAAACCGGCGACGGTAAACCGCCAACCATGCACCGCCGTCACCGTCATCGCAATCTTCAACAACGCACCAGGCCAATGCGGAACAAATCCGAACAGCAAAACTGCGGAAAAATCCCCCTCCAACCAGTACGCCAACCACATCAAGCCAAACGCAAAAATAGTCACAGTGCCCGCGACAGCCACCAAAACCGTCCGCAGCAAACTCCCGCGACCACCCCGCCCGAAGTAGCCGACCAGCAACGCGGCAAAGACGAAACCGATCAGGTAACCACCGGTCAGCCCCAGCCGACCAACCGCGAAAACCGGAAGACCCACCGTGCCCAAAATCACATACAACAACATGGCCGCCGGAGCCAACCGCCAACCCAACGCAAAACCCGTCAGCAATACCGCCAACGTCTGCAAGGTTATCGGCACCGGGCCGCCAATGCTGACCTGCGCCGCCAGAGCGGTGGCCAACACCGCGCCGACCACCTTCAGAACCCACACCCCTTGAATCCCGATCGCCTTGTTCACCGCTGCGGAAAACCCGCCCAGCGCCAAATCCGCCTCAGGTTTCTGCTCGAACATTGGCACCTCCGTGACCTGCACCAGCGAACATCCCCGCCGACAAAAGGCCTAAGGTTCTGCCGCAACTACTTCTTCTTGCGTTTGACACCGTACTTGCTACGCCCCTGGTTTCGCGGGCGACTCTCTTTATCGCCTTCGACACCGGCGCAGTCCAGCGTGCCGCGGACAATGTGATAACGCACACCGGGCAAGTCACGAACACGCCCACCACGAACCAGCACCATGGAGTGCTCCTGAAGGTTGTGGTCCACCCCACCGATGTACGCGGTCACCTCCTTGCCGTTGGTCAGTCGCACCCGAGCCACCTTCCGCAGGGCGGAGTTCGGCTTCTTGGGCGTCTG
>JAGLWJ010000188.1 GCA_023133475.1 Phycisphaerae bacterium
TCAGCCCCAGTAGCGGGTCCTCCTTGCCGTACAGGGCGGCTTCGGTCAGCACCTTGGTCGTCTCCTGGAAGGACGCCGCCGAGATGAACGATTCCGACTGCAAACTCGCCTTGGTAATCCCCAACAGCAACGTGGTGGCTGTTGCCGGTTTGGGCTTCTTGCCCTTGGCCGGCTCACCGCCCTGTTCCTCGACGAGTTCGTTGGCTTCTGCCAGATCGCTCTTGAGTATGATCTTGTCTTCCCCGAACTCGGTGTCACCAGGGTTGGTGATCTTCACGCTTTTGGCCAACCGGTTGTTCTCATCGCGGAACTTGAACCGGTCGCTGACCTCGCCGGGCAGGAAGCCGGAATCCCCAGGTGCCTCAACTTTGACCTTGCGGAGCATCTGAGAAACGATGACCTCCACGTGCTTGTCAGTGATGCTGACGTTCTGGCTGCGGTAAACGCCCTGCACCTCCGTGATCAGGTATTGCTGGAGCGTCTCTTCGCCCTTGATGCGCAGGATGTCATGTGGGACCAGCGGGCCTTCGATCAGGGGGTCGCCCGCTTCGACCGGGTCCCCGGCGTGCACCATCAACTGCTTGTCTTGCGGGACGTGGTGTTCCTTTTCCATTCCGCTTTCGTTGCGCACGATGATGGTCATCTTGCCGCGGCGTTTGTCGGCGCGGATTTCAACCTCGCCGGAGATTTCCGCCATCACCGCCGGTTCCTTGGGGCAGCGAGCCTCGAAAATTTCGGTGACCCGGGGAAGACCTCCGGTAATGTCCTGGGTGCCGGTCATTGCCCGCGGTTGCCGGGCCAGCAGGGCACCGGGAACCACTTCCTGACCTTCCTCGACCTCGATGTGGGCCTTGGCGGGCAGGTAGTGGTAGTCCAGCACGTTGCCTTCCTTGTCTTCGATGACGATCTGCGGGTGCCGCTCGCCCTTGTGTTCGATGACCACGAGCTTGGCACCGGCCTGCTCCTGCTCGATGCGGACGGTTTCGCCCTCGATGATGTCCTGGAAGCGGATGAAACCGCCCACCTCCGCCAGAATCGGCGTCAGGTGCGTGTCCCAGGAGACCAGCACGGTTCGCGCCGATGCCTTTTGGCCTTCTTTCACCACTATTTCCGCACCATAGGGGACCTTGAAACGTTCCAGCTCCCGCCCTTTCGCGTCGTGAATGGCGACTTCGCCGTTGCGCTTCAAAGCCACAGTGCGCTCGGGAATCTCCCCCCTCGCGGGCACCGTGGCATGCACCAGGTTGACGAAAGCGACGGTTCCTCCCTGGGTACTGCGAATCTCGTTCTCCACCACATCGCGGGTCGCAACCCCACCGGTATGAAACGTCCGCATGGTGAGCTGCGTGCCCGGCTCCCCGATCGACTGGGCGGCGATGATACCGACCGCCATCCCTTCCTCGACCAGGTTGCCGGTGGATAAATCCACCCCGTAGCAGTGAGCACAGACTCCCAACCGACTTTCGCAGGTCAGCGGGCTGCGAACCCGAATCATGTCCAGGCCTAGGTCTTCGATTTCCAGGGCAATCTCGCGGGTGATGATCTCATTCTCGCCCACGATCAACTGATCGGTGACCGGGTTGCGAATCGAGTCGCGGGCGATGCGCCCGACGATGCTTTCCCGCAGGGGAATATCCACCTCCTCACCCTTGTAGGTGGCCCCTTTGGTGACACCCATAATCGTGCCGCAGTTTGATTGGCTGACGATGATGTTCTGGGCCACGTCGGCGAGCTTGCGGGTCAGGTATCCCGAGTCGGCGGTCTTCAGGGCGGTGTCAGCCAGCCCCTTGCGGGCCCCGTGCGTCGAGCTGAAGTACTCCAGCACGCTGAGCCCCTCGCGGAAATTCGCCTTGATCGGAGTCTCGATGATGTCGCCGGACGGTTTGGCCATCAGTGCCCGCATCCCCGCAAGCTGGCGAATCTGATCCACGCTGCCGCGGGCACCCGACTCGGTCATCAGGAAAATGGGGTTGAGATAGATGCGCGCACCGGGCGCATCGGCGGTGGTGGGCTCGCCGTTTTCCTTGCGATAATCATCCTTAAGACCCTTCATCATTTCCTCGGTGACCTTCTCCCGAGCATGAATCCACACGTCGATCAACTGGTTGTATCGCTCCATGGGAGTGAGCACCCCCTTGTGCGAATCACGCTCGATGCGGTCCACTTTCTTCTGCGCCTTGTTGATGATCGCCGTCTTCGCTTCTGGAACGCGCAGGTCGGTGATCCCGAAAGACAAACCCGCCAACGTGCTGCGGGCAAAGCCGATCGCCTTGATGTCGTCCAGAAGATCGATGGTCCGAGACCGACCGAGCAACCGGTGACAATCTGCAATCACTCGCGCCGCCCCCTTCTGCGAAAGCGAGTAGTTGTAGAAAGGCATCCCCTCGGGCAGGATATCGTTCAGAATAATCCGCCCCACGGTGGTTATCACCCTGCCGTTGGGCGGAACGCTCTTGGCATCCTTCTGCTGCCCGGTGACCACCTTCTTCTGCGAGATGCGGACCCACACCTTATCGTGCATTTTGAGCTTGCCCAAGGCGTGCGCCAACAACGCCTCGTGGGGCGAGGCAAATGCCCTGAGCCGGGCTGGATCGCTCACCGGAGGGCTTATGTGGTCGGTGGTCAGATAGAATATCCCCAACACGATATCCTGCGAAGGCGACATGATCGGGCTGCCGTTGGCTGGGCTGAAGATGTTGTTTGTGGCCATCATCAGCACGTGCGCCTCCGCCTGCGCTTCCACCGACAGCGGAAGGTGCACCGCCATCTGGTCCCCGTCGAAGTCGGCGTTGAAGCCCTTGCACACCAGCGGGTGGATGCGGATCGCGTTCCCTTCCACCAATACCGGCTCAAATGCCTGAATACCCATGCGATGCAGCGTCGGAGCACGGTTCAACAGCACCGGGTGCTGATAAATCACCTCCTCGAGGATGTCCCAGATTTCCTGATCGCGCCGTTCGAGCATCTTCTTGGCGCTCTTGATAGTGTCAGCCAGACCGCGCTCCTTGAGCTTGCGGATGATGAACGGCTGAAACAGCTCCAACGCGATCTTCTTGGGCAGACCGCACTGATACAGCTTCAACTCCGGGCCGACCACGATCACCGAGCGAGCGGAATAGTCCACCCGCTTGCCCAGCAGGTTCTCACGGAATCGCCCCTGCTTGCCCTTGATCATGTCGGTCAGCGATTTCAGCGGGCGATTGCTCGAACCCAGCACCGGGCGGCGGCAGCGCCCGTTGTCAAACAGGGCATCCACCGCCTGTTGGAGCATGCGCTTCTCGTTCTGGATGATGACCTCGGGGGCGTTGAGGTCCACCAGCTTTTTCAGGCGATTGTTGCGGTTGATGATACGGCGATAGAGATCGTTCAAATCGCTGGTGGCGAAGTTGCCGCTTTCCAGCAACACCAGCGGGCGCAAATCCGGCGGAATCACCGGGATGGCGTCCAGAATCATCCACGAGCTCTCGTTGGGCGACAGACGCACCGCCTCGACGATCTTGAGACGCTTGGTCGCATCTTTGATCTTTTGCTTGCTGGTGGTCTTGGCCAGCGATACACGCAATTCATCAGCCAATTGCTCCAGGTCGAGTCGGGCAAGCAGTTCCTTGACTGCTTCGGCTCCCATCAGCGCACTGAACGAGGCACCGTACTGCTCCAAAGCCGCCCGGTGTTCCTCTTCGGTGAGCAATTGTTTCGGTTTCAGCGGGGTATCGCCGGGGTCCACCACAACGTAGTCCTGGAAGTAGACCACCTTTTCCATGTCGGTGGTCTTCATCGCCAGCAGATTGCCCAGGCGCGAGGGCATGGCTTTGAAGAACCAGATGTGCACCACCGGCGCCGCCAAGTTGATGTGCCCCATCCGTTTGCGGCGAACCCGCGAGTGGGTCACTTTCACACCACAGCGATCGCAGATGATGCCTTTGTGTTTGGTGCCCTTGTACTTGCCGCAGGCGCACTCCCAGTCGCGCTCGGGGCCGAAAATCCGCTCGCAAAACAGCCCGTCCTTCTCGGGGCGATAGGTCCGGTAATTGATCGTCTCCGGCTTCTTGACCT
>JAGLWJ010000189.1 GCA_023133475.1 Phycisphaerae bacterium
GGAAAAAGATAAACCACCGCCGCAGACCGCAACTGTCCACGTTCGCACCGGGTGCAGGCCCGCAGAGCACATCTTCCGGTCGGCCAATTATGCTACTATTGGATACGTCCATCGCGCATCATCAACACCCGGTCGGCGGATCGGGCACACTCGCGGCTGTGGGTGATCATCACGATGGTCATATCCCAGGTGGCGTGAAAGTGCTTGAACAGATCGATGACCACCGCCGCGTTCTCCGAGTCCAGGTTGCCGGTCGGCTCGTCCGCCAGCAGAAGCCGGGGACGGCAGACCACCGCCCGGGCAATCGCCGCCCGCTGCTGCTCGCCGATGGAGAGGTGAGCCGGCTTACGATGGGCCATCTCGCTCAAGCCAACCTCGCTGATGACATCCTCCACTATCCCATCCACGGGCATCCCGCGAAGACGCAACCCCAACTCGATGTTGCGTCTGGCAGAGAGCGTACTCAGCAAGTTGAACCGTTGGAAGACAAAGCCGATGCTTTCCCGGCGGGCCCGCGTCCGCTGTGGATCGGAGAGTTTCAGGCAATCCACGCCGTCCACCACCAGGCTCATAGCCGTCGTCGGCGTGGTCATCAGCCCCAACACGTTCAGCAGTGTGGTCTTACCGCAACCGGAGGGTCCCATGATGGCTATAAACTCGCCGCGCTCGACGGTCAGGTCAACCGAGCGCAGCACGTGGGCCACACGATCCCCGTCGCGATAATCCTTGCAAAGAGCCCGAGATTGTATGATCGGTTCGCTCAACGTCTTTCACCAAACCGCGTTTCGCTCTCCCAATCAGTACCGCGACCGTAAGGGAGCGGCCCTACTTGGGTTGCCCTGGGTAGCCCACCACTGCCCTGGGTTGCCCATCGCTGCCCTGGGTGGCCCATCGCTTTAGCCGTGGGGGACGCGAATGCCCAGTGCGATTCGTGTCCCCCACCGCTAAAGCCATGGGCCACCCAACCATGCGGCGGAAAAGGCGGGTGGAACCCGCCCTACAAACTCGCAACCCGGAACTCGGAACTCGAAACCCGGAGCTTGTCCGCCGGCGTTGGAACAGCTTGCGAAGCACCTCCTCTGCCGGTTTGCCGCGTGGGGTGTATCCGAAGCTATGGGGGCCGCCGGCGGTGGTGTCCCACTCCCACCAGAGCAGCCCGAGCACATCAGGCTCGTCAGCCCATGTGTCGATGAACGCCTGATAGTTGCGACGTTGCTCCTCGTGGCCGGCGGGGGTGGCTTCTGCCTTGAGGTAGTAGTTCCACGCCTCCACCGAGCAGCCTTCCTGGCTACACCACCCCACCTCGGTGAAGATGATAGGCCGGTCAACGGTTTTTCGCCATGCCAATATCTTGTCACGAATAGGCTTCCAGGCTTGACGCAGCTCATCGAGGGACGGCCCGGGTGTGTCCGAGAGCTTGTGATAGGTTGTCAAACCGATCACGTCCAAATCCTGCCAGAACTGAATACCGGTATAGTGGTCCCAATTGGCGGAGTAAGCCAGCAACCCCGAAAATACCTTTCGCGTCTCGCCGATCAGAGCCTTCCAGTGGTCGGTGTGTTTTTCAGTGGAGACCAGCTCCGAGCCGACGATGAACATCTCGACACCGCCGGCTTCCGCCAGCGCGGCGAAGCGTCGGATGAACTTGCGGTATTGTGCGAACCAGGCGTCCCAACTGGGCGGTTGAATCTTGCCCCGCCATTTGCCGTCCGGGTGGGTCAGCAGAATCTTGGGCATCAGCACCACTTTCAACCCGGCTCCGTGGGCACAGTCGAACAATTGCAGCCAGACATCGTCAGGCGGGCAGTTCGCGGGATCGGTGTGGATGAGTGTGGACTCGACCCGCTCCTGATACCCGTTGACGCTGAGCATCACGCACGAAGCCCCCAGGTCGGCAACCTCGCGGATAAGCCGGCGGTACGTCGCCAATGCGTCTTTGGCAGAGTAGACCTGGATGGCCAAACCATCGAAACGCCCCTGGATAGCCGTCGGATGGGTGGAATCTGCCGTAGGGTGGGTGGAACCTGTCGTAGGGTGGGTGGAACCTGCCGTAGGCAGGTGGAACCCACCACCCGGTGCGGCAGGTTTCGCGTTCGGGGTGGAACTCCCGGATGTCGCCAGCCATACCCCGGCAGCGATCGCAAACAAGGCAACAATAATCCGCAAGCCGGTCATCGATTCGCTACTCCACCGTCAATCCCGGATTATTCCCGGAGCGGCCTCCCAATCAGTACCGCGACCGTAAGGGAGCGGTTCTACTTGGATCGGCCGCTTACGGTCGCGGTACTGATCGGCAAGGGGCACCCCACGCAGGATGCCGGACCAGTCGGCCCCGTCGAAGACGAACGTCTCCTCGACGGGGAGCTTGCCCAGCAACCCGAGAATAGTCGGCGTCACGTCAGCCAACCTGGCAGCCTCGATGACCGCAGAGCGGTCCAGCATGGGGCCTGAGAAGATCAGCGGAACTCGCGTGTCACAAGCACGGGCTCCGCCATGGCCGCCGTAATTGCCTGGGGTGAAGTCCCATCCTTCAGCCGCGAACAACACGATATCCCCACCACGCGGGGAGTCAAACAGGTCCGCCAATTGCTCGATCACCCCGGGATAGCTGCTGTCCGCAGTGAGCGCCAACCAAGTCGCCGCGTCGCGCCATTCGACGCTCTCGATGGCTGACGTATCCGCGTTAGGGCCGAAATCCAGCGCGCCGCATTCCGCCACAGTATAGCGATACCGGCACCCACTGTCAGTACGGCAGCGTTCGATCTCCGACCGCCCCCGGCGGGCATATAAATCCACAACTCGTTGCCCGTCATCGGTCTTGCCTGGCACGGCAATGAAGTCGATGGCTTCGTGGTCGCACAGACGAAGCGCTTCGGTGCTGAGCACGGCGGCGATCTGCCGTTGTGTCGGCTGCTCGTGCCAACCGCCCGGGCCTTGGAGATAAATCCGAGCGATCCGGTCCCCACCCACCAGCACCACGGCGTCCACATACCGGTAAGCCCGCTCGCGGTCAGCCAAGCTCCGCCCGCCGGCGGCAGTCGTTCGCACGCACAGGCCGACTGTGTTGCGCAACCAATGAGCCACATCGAACCACTGGCCCGGCGGCACCGGTGTGTGGTTGTGGTCTGCCAGCAGAATCGTACAGGTGCGGTCGGACATGCCGGCACCGGCGAGGGCCTGCCGGATCAGGCCGATTTGCCGATCGACGTTCTGCAATCCACGCCGATACTGTGGCGAGTTGCTCCCGTGGCGATGGCCTATCTCGTCGGTCGCCGGGAAATAGGCATGGATCAGCACCGGCCAACAACCGCGCCGATTGGCCTCTTCGGCAATCAGATCGAAACGCAAGGGGATCAACTGGTCGGTGGCTTCGTAGCTGCCCACAAACCAACGCAGGCCCGAGGAGGCCCAGTTGTCGATGGCCCGGGTCACCCCGCGACGGACCGCACACTGGATCGACACCGTAAGCTCGTCGCCCAGATGCTCGTAAACCGTGGGCACCATGATGTCATTATCGACGTCCCGATACGTGCGCGTGCTGCCGTAATCCCGATGAATCAGCGAATACCGATCGAACCATTTGTTGCCGGTGATGCCATGTCGGCCTGGGGAGCATCCGGTGAGGATGGTGCTGAAGCTGGAATAGGTGATCGACGGCAGAGAGCAGACCGCTCGGCCTACGCGAACGCCGTTCTCGATCAGCCGGGCAATGTTGGGCAATTCGTCGGCCTCGAGCATCTCATCCATGACCTGCTCGGACATGCCGTCCACGCTGATAAGCAGCACTGCGGTTTCAGGCCTATCGACGGATTCGTCAAGGTGGATGTGCGGGTGATATGCCGGCGTACAACCGCCCAACAGCAGGGCCACCACCACACACAAGATCATCCGGGCACATACATCCTCATGGTTTTTCACGTATTTGGTGCCTTTCCCAAAGTAGGGCGGGTTTTACCCGCCGATCAGTACCGCGACCGTAAGGGAGCGGCGGGTGGCCCATCGCTTTAGCGGTGGGGGACACGAATAGTTTATCCAAACACCGTCGGACCCCATATAGCTGCCTGAACGCTTGGGTTCGTGGGGCTTGGGGGAAGGTGATCGGCGCTTGGATCGCCCGACAAGCCCGATGGCCTATTCTTAGCCTCCGGAGAATGCGTCATCACGTTCATGAACACATGCCCTTAGGTTCACGGCGTTGGGTGTCATGGTCACACCCGACTCGTGTCCCCCACGGCTAAAGCCATGGGCCACCCATATCCGATCACCCTACAAGGGCACCAGCCGGGGCATCCCCCATCCCGTGGAGCGACGCGGCGGGGCCTTCCCCCATACGCCTGGGATGCGGGTCTTGCACGACGGGCAACAACCGTCCACCATGACATTGCTCTGCACGTAGAAACCGGTTCGGCGGATGAGGGTGGTGTCGCATTGAGAGCAGCGGGTGTCCTCGTGGCCTTCCAGGGTGCCGGGAGCGTTGCCGGAATATACATAACGCAGACCCGCCTCTTTGGCAATCTGGTAGGCCAAGTTGAGCGTCTCGATCGGAGTGCGGTCGCCGCCCGGCATTTTATAGTCGGGATGGTAGGCGGTCACATGCCAGGGAATGTCCGCCGAGACACTCGCCAGGAAATCCGCTATCTGCCTGATTTCGTCCTCGGAATCGTTGAATCCCGGGACCATCAGCGTGACCACCTCGACCCAGAAACCCATATCATAGGCCCGTCGGATCGTGTCCAGCACCGTGTCCCGCATCCCCCCGAGCTTGCGGTACTTCTTGTCGTCAAAGGTCTTAAGGTCGATTTTGTACAAGTCCACATAAGGCCTGATGAACTCCAACGCCTCGGGGGTGGCGTATCCGTTGCTCACGAACCCGCAAACGATACCGTGCTCGCGGGCGGGTTTGAAGATATCGATCGCCCAGTCGCAGGTGATCAGCGGTTCGTTGTAGGTGCTGACCATGGCAGGGGCACCGTCCTTGATTGCCAGCTCTGCCAGTTGCCCGGCGGTGACGAATCGCGGGCGGCTGACCGCCCGGTCGTCGCGTAGGGTTTGGCTGGTGATCCAGTTCTGACAGTATGAGCAGTGGAAGTTGCATCCGAGCATCCCGAAGGACAACGCGTTTTGCCCGGGAAAGACGTGGAAGAACGGTTTTTTTTCGATGGGGTCGATTTGGGCTGCGGAGACATACCCGGCAGGCACTTGCAACACCCCGTCTTTATTGAACCGCACCCGGCAGACTCCACACCGGCCTACCCGAACCTTGCACCGATGCCCGCAGGCTAAACAGTGCACGGTTCCGTCGTCATCCGTGCGCACAAGCTCGGGGGCGGCAGGCATGGTGTGTTTGGCGAGCAGGGATTCAAGTCGCATCATCTGGTTCATGATCGGACCTCGACATCTAATGTATGGATTATACACGCCCGATGGAGAATGGAGAATGGATGTAGGGCGGGTTCCACCCGCCGCACGTTCTGATCAGTACCGCGACCGTAAGGGAGCGGCCAATCCAAGTAGGGCCGCTCCCTTACGGTCGCGGTACTGATTGAGGGGGCTTGACATGGTAAAGCGGTCAAGTAGGATCACCCCTGCCTGTGTGGTCCGCCAATACTAAGGAGGTCGGCACGATTATGAGTGAAACAATGCAAAAACCGTCCGGGGCATCGTTATGGGTATCGCTGCGTCTGCTCGGTGTGGTATCAATTATGGCACTGGGCTTGATCGCCATGGCCGGCTGTTCCCAGCACGCCGCCGAGAGCGGATGGGGCAACCCGGGGAAAGTGCAAGTGCTGTTCTACTCGCCACCAGGAGCAGAGATCGCCGTCAAAAGCGTTTTCGACCAGCGATATCAGCAGATTACCACGGACGAGACCCTGGAACACCGCCTCGAACTGACCCCGGAAGAATATGCGGTGTTCAACTTCTCGCCGGGTAAGTACCAGTTCTGCTACAGCACCGCGCCGGGTTTCCCTGGGGTGAACGTCTACGGGGAACTGGAGGTGCACGGTTCTTGCAATTGCGAGGTGCGCAAGTTCCTGCGTGGGGCGCTTATCCCAGTCAAGCTGCCGTCGCGGTACTATCTGAACTCGCGCCCGCTGCACCCGACCACCGGCCCATCTGCCGCGGGGCTGAACGAGATCGAGGTCGATCAGCTTGCCCAGGGCGACCTGATCGAGAAGGTGTACTTCATCGCCGATCTGGATACGGTCTACGACGATATCCGGCGGATCAACATCCGTTTGGACAAGCTTCGCTCCGCCGAGGTTGTGCTGAACTCGACCATGGAATACCTGGACGCTCGTCATGAAGACTACCGGCGGGACTCGATCTATGCCGACCCGACTTACAGCATCGACGATGCGACCAAGGAATTCTGGGGAACGGACCGGAAGTTCAACAAGATCGAAGCCAAACGGCAGCGTCTGGAGCACAAGCGTTACGCCATTCACGAGCAGATTGAACACCTGGTCCGCGAGCGACGGATTCGCCGCACTCTGCTCGATTCGATGCGGATCATCAATCGCTCCGGAGCGTTGGTGTTGGCTTCCCCGGAATACCAGTGGCCTTATCATGACACGTTCGACCAGGTGGCGCATTCACGGACCTATAACGGTTTCACCGTCGGCCCGGGTTGCAATTATCATCTATGTTCGTTCAAGCTTCATCCGCTTGGCCGGGTGGTTGCGGTGATGCGTGTGGGCGGGCGGCACAAGCATTGGGAAGGCCTGCCCACGGCGGTGGCGGACCGTGACGACACAGACTACGACATCACCACTGTGGAATACCGCGAGGAAACGCGCTCTCGGGACGTGGGCACGGTGGTCGAATAGCCGTGTGGTAATGCGTGGCGGCATTTGTGTCCGCGGGAACGAGATGGAAGTGATCGAACTATGGCGGGGCACGTGGGTGCCCTGCCTTCTTTTTGCACACGGTAACGCAGCAGATGGCGGGTGGAACCCGCCCTACGTGATTGTAGGGCGGGTTCCACCCGCCAAACCCACGTAGGGCGGGTTCCACCCGCCAAAGAACCGGAGACGGTCGGTGAAAATCTACACCAAAACAGGCGACGGGGGCGAGACCAGCTTGGCTGACGGTGTGCGTGTGGCGAAGCATGATCCTCGCGTGGGGGCGTATGGTTGCGTTGACGAACTAAACGCCGCCATCGGCTGGGCCACGGTGCCCTGCCACACAAACCGGTTAGCCGCCGAGCTGCGCCAAATCCAGGACGATCTGTTTGTGGTCGGAGCGGAGTTGGCCACCGGCAACAATGCCGCCCCGCCCATCAGCCTGTCATCCAAAACCGTCGAACGCCTTGAAAAACAACTGGACCACGTCTGGGAGCAGGTGCCGGAGTTAAGCAACTTCGTACTGCCTGGGGGCGGCGAGTTGGCTGCTCGGCTGCACCTGGCCCGCACGGTATGTCGTCGTGCGGAGCGGGCGGTTGTCGAGTTGAGCAAAAACGAGAGCGTGGGTGAACAGGTGATTCGCTATTTGAACCGTCTTGGCGACCTGTTGTTTGCATACGCGCGGTTTGCCAATAAGCTTGACGGCATCGAGGACGTCGTATGGGTTCCGCCGGAGAAGAACGTGTGAGCATCATCCGCGTCGCTAATCCCGATGTCATCCGCCCCAGCCACACCGTGATGATCGTGGTGATCTTTCTTACCCTGGCGGGTTGTTGTTTGCTGTACAGTGGTGTGCAATCGCCCACTCCTCCCGACGGGGCTCAGCCGTGGCGGGCAGACTCACTGTTGCGCTCTCTGGTGGCGATTTCCAATTTCAACTATGCCAACCCCACCCCTGCCGGCTCGGATGTCAAGACGCTGATTTTCGGTATGGGGACGGCAATTGCGGTGCTGAGTGTCGGGATCGCGATGGTTCTGCGCCCACGCGGTGGGGAGGAGGTGGACGAGAGCGACACGGTGATCCCCGATCCGGCTGCCGGCGACGAGGTCGAGAAGCCGCTGACCCAAAGACACATTCGTCCACTATTTGCCGCCCAGATTCTGATGTTGATATACGTGGCGTGGTCGTTTGCGAGCATTGCCTGGTCGGATTGCGGGGACATCCCACTATACGGTTCATTGCAACTGGCGTTGTATACGCTGTGGTCTTTTGCGTTGGCCTATGGTTTGAATCGGATATCCGCCCGTTTTGGGGTTTATAGTTTGTTGGTGGTGTTGGTGGTGACGGCGGGGTTTGCGGTTGCCTACCACATCGAGCGCAACCCCACGCTGCGGGCGTCATACCCGATCGGCAACGCGACCTTTCTGGCGGCCTGTCTGCTCCCGGGTTTGCTGCTTGCCGCATGTGTGGTGGTTGGCCAGGTCCGCGACTTCGGTAATCCACGGCGAGTGCGACGGATGGTTGTCACGGCGTTATGCCTTGTTGCGCTGGTGGCGATATGGTCGGCATTCTGGCGTGCGGATGCCCGGGGTGGGCAGGTTGGGTTGGCTGCCGGCTGTCTGGGTTTGTGTTTTTTTGCCCTTAAGCGTCGTGGCAAGCTTGTGGTACTGGTTCTGGGGGTGCTTTGCGGTATTTACGGGGCGATAGCAATTGCCCCGCGAATGACCGAATTTTCGCCCACCGGCCGCGACGCAACTCTAAGGATGAGATTCCACGCCTGGGGCTACGCTCTGGACCTGATTAGCGGGCGCAAGGTATTGGTAGGCCAAGGCCAGGGCGGTTACACCTGCAAGGCGGACGCCTTAGCCGGTGGGCAGGACGTTCTGAATGACCCCGAAGCCCTAAAGGCATGGGTGGCTCATGCTCACAATGAGTGGTTGGAGGTGTGGGCCGATCTTGGTTCGGTTGGGGCTGCATTGGTTCTGGGGGCGTTATTGTTCACTCTGTTGGCGGGAGCCGCTACCATCCGGTCGTTGCCGACGGTGACCATGCGCTGGATGCTGGTGGGTCTTTTGGCATCGTTGATCGCGTTGATGGTCGAGGAAGCGTCTGGTGTGGGTTTACGGCATAGCGGGCTTCCGCCGATTTACTATACCGTTATCGGTTTGATCTGGGCGTTCTGTATGCCGGCAGAACCCGGCGTAGTTCGCGTCGTGCATCACAGCCGCATCGCCCAAAGCCTGATCCTTGGTGTGGCTGTGGTATTGGCTTTTGGGGCGGTTTACTTGAGCACTCGGGACTTCGAGGCGGCGCGTGCCCAGTACAAGATGGACGCGGCGGAAGCCGACATGGAATGGGGCTGTGCGCTGGAGTTGGGGCAAATTGCACAAGCCCACCGGCTCAGCCCGCAACGACGTTTGGAGGCCCAGGGTCGAGCAGTTGCGACCTATCTGCATATCGCTCGTGTGCATAAGGTTAGCGGATTTCGTCGAGCGGCGGAAGCGATGCAAAACGAGCCCCACGATCAGCAGTTGCTGGCCCTTGCGGAGCAGGACCTCAATATGTCCCGTGAGCACTGCCGCCGTGGCACCCAGATGCTTCAGGACCTGTCGCGTAAGGCTCCCAACTTCTACAACTCCAACTGGTACGAATATGGTTTTCAGCATGTCCAGGCTGAACTCGCCCGCGCCCGCGGCGACTTCGATGCCGCCCGCCAGTATGGAGGCGATTCCGCCGCCGCCCTCAAGCGTGAGATCGCCCGCCGGCCGTACAACCCCAATCTGGCTGCACGCTACTTTTTTGCCGCCGGAACGACAGTCCCGCTCGAGCAGCTCTGTGTCACCCTGGCCCGCCCGTTGCGTTACCATCGGGTCCCCCAAGTCTATTACGACATTGCGGCACGGTTATTGATGGTCCCGAGTTTCAAGTCTGATTTCGTGCCCATCTATGAGCAGGCACGGTCCTGCGACCCGCAGGTTGATTCAGCCTCCCGGGCTGATCCGTTAGCTGCCGAGATATTGCGTCTGGCTGCCGTGATCTGGTTGAAAGGCGGCGCGGAGCAACTCGCCGAGGAGTCGTTGGGGCATGCTTGTGCGCTCTATGCTGCATTCCATCCCCGCTTTGCTTATGGGGCAGCGGCTTGCCATGCCGAACTGGCAGAGCGTCGTTTTCATAGCAGTCCGGCAGAGCCGAGTAGTGCGATTCAAGCCGCCGAGGAGTCCATCAAGCTCGCCCCCCCGTCGAACGAAGGCCGCCTATTGGTTCAGGCAGTGAAGAACTTGTTGGCGGGCATGCACCTGGCGTCGGGGGACGAGCCCGCCGCCGAGGCCATCTTGCGTGAGTTGGCTCCGAACTGCACCACGCAAGAGTTGCAGGCGGCTTTGAGCATCGGTTACACCGAGTTGGTCTCGACCCTCATGCACCGTGACGGCAAGGCGTATCTGGACAAGCTTTGCCGGTGGTGTGACCGGGCGGTGGAGCTTGACCGGGAAAACGAACTTGCTTGGCGACAGAAGGCTGACATCGCTCTGTCGGGCGGCGCTCATGACGAATGTGTTCGCTGTCTCCGTCAGGCTCGCCGTTACGGGGCGGCTGATGAGATCATCCACCGCTTTGTGGACATCGCTCTGCAACACCATCCGGCCAGCAAAATCCTTCTGGAGTACAGCAAGGAACTAAGCCAAGAGCTTGGCAAAATTGAAAATGGGGGGATGGGGAACGTTATGAATTGAGAAAATGCGGGGTTAGCGGCGCTGCCCGGTTTCGACTCTCCCTCCCCTTTACCCTCTCTCTCCTCGCTTTTCTCTGCGTTTCTGCGTCTCTGCGTTCATGAATAATCCAGGTTTAGCGGCTCCCCAACGGGGAGCGTGGTCACTGCAAGTGCACAACGGGGAGTAAAAAGAGGCAAGGACTGCTCTTTGCGAACAGCCCAAGCCTGGGAGGGAGAGAGAGAACTATGTTAAACTCGCCTGAGGCGAGATTCAGCTCTTCTTTTCTGGAGAAGGTTTCGAGGCAAAACACCGCAAACCGACGCTTCCATTCCTCGCAAGCGAGACTCCCATAGGAAACATCCCTCCTCCGCTCCCCCTCTCTCCAACCGCTACTTTATCCGAGATGGTTCGAGATTGCAAGCATAAAATCAAGTATTTCTCAGATTGTTTCACACTCACTACAACAACGTCCCATAATGCAGTTTGCGGATTTGCGGGTGAAGAGTTTGGTCAGGGCAATCGCATCTAACCCGGATAATTTATGAACGCAGAGACGCAGAGACGCAGAGACGCAGAGTTGGAGCAGAATAAGAAGTTAGGGGAATTCATTGAGAAAAGCTCATATACACAGTGTTAACGAGCGAAACTTGTTATTTGACTCACAACGTCCTTCTCTGCAATACTCTGCGTTCATGAAAAGTCCGGGTTAGCGATGACGAATCCGTAGCGTTTAGCGGCGACAAATCCGCAACGTTTAGCGGCGACAAATCCGCAACGTTTAGCGGCGACCCGAAGGGGAGCGCGTAGAAGAGACCGCGAAAAATGGAACGCGAAAAACTGAGAAAACGGCGTAATCGCAGTTGTAGGGCGGGTTCTACCCGCCGTTGTCGCATCACGCGGCGGGTGGAACCCGCCCTACATCCATTCTCAATTCCCCGCATACGGTGAATTAGCTGCGATTGCCCTGGGAGTTTAGCGTGGCTGACAATATGGTGCTTGAAAAACTTGATCGTATCGAGCAGGCATTGCGTTCGATGGGGCAAGTGGCGGTGATGCTCTCCGGGGGTGTGGATTCCGCCTTCATGCTGCACGTTGCCGTCAATACGCTGGGCAGTGAGAATGCACTGGCGCTGACCGGCAAAAGCAGCAGCCTGGCCCGCGAGGAAATCGAACAAGCAATACGAACCGCAGAGGCAGTGGCGGTTGAGCATGTGGTGTTGGAGACGGACGAATTGTCCAACCCCCACTACCGCAAAAACGCACCCGACCGGTGCTATCACTGTAAAGCCCGACTATACGAACTGGCTAAACAGTACCTCCGCGAGTGCGGCAAAAGGCACACGCTGGTGAGCGGGACCAATGCCGATGATCTTGGTGATTGGCGTCCGGGGATCAAGGCGGAGGAGGAATACGGTGTGCGTTGCCCGGCTGCGGAAGTGGGTTTGAGCAAGTCGCAGATTCGTGCATTGCTACAGGAATGGGGGCTTTCGATTTTCGACAGGCCGTCGAGCCCCTGCCTGGCCAGCCGGATCGCTTACGGGGAAGAAATCACCTCCGAAAAACTTCGCCGCATCGAGGAGGCAGAGCGTTTTCTGCGAGAGCAGGGCTTCGACGAGCTGCGTGTGCGGCACCATGGGCCGATCGCCAGAATCGAAGTGCCGGTGAACAGAATCCCGGAATTGGTGATGTCGCCCATGCGTGCACGGATTGATGCTCACTTGCACCGATTGGGCTTTGCATACGTGACCCTGGACCTCCGCGGATTCCGTAGCGGCAGTCTCAACGAGATAATGGGCAAGGATGAGGCCGGATAATTCATGAACGCAGAGACGCAGAGACGCAGAGAAGAATGGGGAAAATGGAAAATGGGGGGATGGGACACATTGTCGTTGAGTACGCTCCCTTCTTCTCTGCGTCTCTGCGTTCATGAAAAGTCCGGGTTGAACATTGTCGCTCCTTGCTCGATTTCGGTTTTCGACTTCACTTTTCGCACGAGGGAACTATGCTGTGGGGGTGTGGACCCTGCAATCGACGCAAGGGTTGCTGGACGCGAGGGTTAGACTGTCATCATGTCGAAGATGAACTCTCACTCGGAACTACAGGGCAAACTCACCAGATTGTTGACCGACAAGTTCCCGGGGATCACCGTCGAGGTGGCCCATGGTGAGCGTTGGGGCCGTACGATGCTCACGTTTCGGTGGTCGGGTTTTGACGATCTTCTGCCCGAGGAGCGTTTTCACCGACTCTTCCGCATCATTCCGGAAGATTTTTACGAGAAGCATCTGCGTGGTTGTGTGTGGTTTGAACTCGGCAGCACCGAATCGGTGGAGGCATTTCTGAAACTCCCACGTTCCGAGGACGTGCAGGGCAAAGAGCGTCAAGTCATTCAAAGACTTACGAAGGTGAAGTTCTTCGCGTCGCTGATGGAGGAGTTGGGTGCGGATCCGATGGCGGCTTGTGCCGGTGATTTTTCCACCACCCGACGCATTCTTGCCGCCCGCAGATTCGGTAAGACCGCCCTGCGCAATACGCTGCTGGTGCTCATGCGAAACGGGGCATATTGCGACTGCGAGGCTTTGTTCAACGCGAAACTTCTTCAACTTGGAAGAGAAACTCCATGACCAAACCACATCTTTGGGAACGCTATAAGCAGTATCTTTGTATTTGCCCGCACACCGGGCTGCGGCTTGATGTCAGCCGCATGCTCTTTGCAGACGGCTACATCGAGCGGATGGCTGCTGAACAGATGGGCAAAGTCTTCCGCGAGATGGAAGCGTTGGAGACGGGTGCGATTGCCAATCCGGACGAAGGGCGCATGGTGGGGCACTATTGGCTGCGGAATCCGGGTTGTGCCCCGAACCCCGAACTGGCGGCTGACATCGCTGATACCCTGGGGCAAATCAAGACCTTCGCCGGCGAAGTTCACTCCGGGAGAGTCCATCCGAGCGAAGCGGGGTGTTTTGAGAACGTGCTGGTGGTGGGGATCGGCGGTTCGGCATTAGGGCCTCAGTTGTTGACGGACGCTCTGCGGTCCGAGGCGGATCGGATGCGGGTCTTCTTCCTGGACAACACCGACCCGGACGGGATCGATCGCACGTTGGGCGATCTTGGCGAGGGTTTGGGGCGCACGCTGACGCTGGTCATCTCCAAGTCCGGCGGAACGGCAGAGACCCGCAACGGGATGGTCGAGGCTGCCCATCGTTACCGGCGTTTGGGGCTGGACTTCGGTCGCCATGCCGTGGCGGTGACCGGCCGGGGCAGTGCCTTGCATCGCCGGATGCAAGGGGAGAAGTGGCTGGCGATGTTCCCCATGTGGGACTGGGTCGGCGGTCGGACGTCGGTGACGTCAGCCGTCGGCATACTCCCGGCAGCGTTGCAGGGCATTGACGTGGACGCCTTTTTGGCTGGGGCTGGGGACATGGACATCACCACGCGGCAGCATGAGGTGGTCTCGAACCCGGCGGCGCTGATGGCGCTGATGTGGTATCACGCCGCGGAGGGGCGAGGGGCCAAGGACCTGGTCATCATCCCCTACAAGGATCGCGTGGCTCTGTTGGCCCGGTATCTTCAGCAACTGGTGATGGAGTCGCTGGGCAAGGAGTTGGGCCTGGACGGGGCGGCTGTGCATCAGGGGCTCACCGTCTATGGGAACAAAGGCTCGACCGATCAGCACGCTTACGTGCAACAGCTCCGCGAGGGGGTGCACAACTTTTTCGTCACCTTCGTGGAGGTGGTGCGTGATCGGGTGGAGGCGTCGATCGAGGTTGAGCCAGGCGTGACCAGTGGTGATTATCTCAGCGGTTTTCTGCTCGGCACGCGGGAGGCGCTCTTTGAGAAGGGGCGGGCTTCGATGACCATCACCCTGCCCGAGTTGAACGCCCGGACCCTCGGAGCCATGATCGCCCTCTACGAGCGAACGGTAGGCCTGTACGCGACGCTGATCAACGTCAATGCCTATCATCAACCGGGGGTGGAGGCCGGCAAAAAAGCGGCGGGACGGGTCATCGAGCTTCAGCGGCGGATTCTCGCCGCGCTGAAACGCGAGCAAGCTCAGACCGCCGAAGAGATTGCCGCCGCCCTCGATGCCGTGGATGAGGTCGAGACCGTCTACAAAGTGCTCGAGCATCTGGCGGGCAATCCCGACCGCGGCGTGGTCAAGACCGATGGGCAGGACCCGTTCCAGGCGCGATACTGCTGCCGGGAAGAATTTTTCACAGAGGCGCATCTGTAGGGCGGGTTCTACCCGCCTTCCTGGCTAATAAGTCCAAAGTCCCTAGTCCAAAGTCCAAAGTCCAAAGTCAGAAACTAGTTGGACCTTGGACCTTGGACCTTGGACCTTGTAACCACGCCGTAACAACGCTCATATAAACATTGACTAGGGGAGGTGAAATGCAGAAAATTCATAAGAAAGAAGCATGGTGAGTTGGCCTTGCCGGCCGCACGGGTTACAGGAGTTTCGAGCGATGCGAGCTGCGAAAAAGGCTGTCCTGGAAGCATTGGCATTGGTGCTGGTCGGATCGGCGGTGGGGCTGGCGGGCAATGCAGCCCGCGCCCGTGGGCTGGATTTGCTCACGAACTACCGCCCGCCCGCCAAAACCCTGGACATTATAGTGGCTGAGGAGAGCGATTCCGGGGAGGTGAACGAGTATGGGCTGCTCGAAGTCACCTTGGAACAGGTTTCGTGCTGTTTCCAGGACCCAGCCTATAACCCTAATCCGGCGGACAGTCACATCCTTTTCATCGATGCCCGCAACGATGCCCACTATGCCGAGGGGCACATTCCCGGGGCGGTGCAAGTGGACCACTACTACAAGGATGAATACCTGCCGGAGATTTTGCCGCTCATCGAGACTGTTGACGAGGTGATCCTTTATTGCACTGGGCCTGAGTGTGACGATAGCCTGCTGGTTGGTCTGGACCTGATCGATGAAGGCGTCCCGCTTGACAAGATAGTCCTTTTCAAGGGCGGATGGGAAGCGTGGGCCGAAGCCAATATGCCGATCGCCACGGGGATGAAATAGATGACCAGGGCTCCAGGCCTGATTTCACGATTAGACCAGACTGGCATTCCCTTGCTGGTGACGCGGGTGGTGCTTGGCAGTCTTTTTGTATGGATGGGCATCGTCAAGATTCTCAACCCGGTGGACTTTGTTAAGCTGATGCAGCAGTATGCACTGTTGCCGTTGCTGCCGCATTATGTTTTGAACATTGTGGCGGTGGTGTTGCCCTGGATTGAGACTTTGTGCGGTGTGGCTTTGCTGTTGGGGATCGGCATTCGCGGTGCGGGTCTGGTTTCGGCGGTGATGTTGGTAATGTTCACGCCTCTGATCCTCATCCGCGGGTTGGAGATTTACTACCAGGGTGGTGTGTCTTTTTGCCAGGTGAGTTTCGACTGCGGCTGTGGTGCCGGCATAATCATGCTTTGCAGCAAGCTGGCGGAGAATTTCAGTCTGTTCCTGTTGGCATTGGCAGCCACCCTCTCACGTTCCCGGAGATTCTGCCTGGGAGCCCGGCGGTTGCCGTCGGCACCGTCAATGGCGGTTGCCAGGTAGGGCAGGTTGAAAACCTGATTTCCCCCCAGGCTTATTCCGATGCTCCCTCTGGGGAAGCAAAGATCGGCGGAATATGTGGGGTTGCAAGCTGTGGGGGGATCGAGTATGTTACATCGTACCGACAGGCGGGCGTGTGCCCGAGTTGGCCAAAGGGGACGGGCTGTAAACCCGTTGGCGTATGCCTTCGTTGGTTCGAATCCAACCGCGCCCATCGGTGACGACCCACGGCGATAACGCTCGCCGTGGGTTTTTCATAGATGTAGGGTGACTCAACGGTGGTGGCATGGACCTTGAAGACAAAATCCGAGCCGGTGAACGGCTTAGCCATGACGACGGTGTGCGTCTCTTCCAAACGCGGGACATTCACCAGTTGGGGCGGCTGGCGGACATTGCCCGACGCCGCAAGAACGGCAACTTGGCATACTATAACGTCAATCGGCACATCAACTACACCAACTACTGTGTGTTGCGGTGCAAATTCTGTGGGTTTTATAGGCCTTGGTCGCCGGGCGCCCGCGATGGGTATGAGCTATCGGTGGACGAAGTGGTCGCCCGGGCGAGCGAAGCCTACGAGTTGGGCGCCACCGAAGTGCACATCGTCGGCGGCTTGCATCCCAAGCTGCCATTCTCGTACTACACCGAGATGTGCATCCGGATCAAAACCGCCTGCCCACACCTGCACATCAAAGCTTTTACGGCTATCGAGATCATTCACTTCACGCGTATCGCCAAGCCGCCCGCAACCATCCGCGACGTGCTGACCGAGCTGCATCAAGCCGGACTAGGCTCCCTTCCCGGAGGGGGGGCGGAAATCTTCGACGATCGCGTCCACAATGAAGCCTTCAAGAACAAAGTCGGCGAAGCTCAATGGTTTGACGTCCACCGGACCGCTCACGAGTTGGGCATCCACACCAATGCCACCATGCTCTACGGGCACGTGGAGTCAATCGAGGAGCGTGTGTGGCATCTGATCAAACTGCGCGAACATCAGGATCGGTCGCGGTCTTCATCTCCAGCCTGGTTCAACTGTATCGTCCCTTTGTCGTTCATTCCCGACGGCACTGCCTTGTCTCATTTGCCAGGCCCCACCGGGCTTGACGATCTGCGCACCCTGGCGGTCAGCCGTCTGATGCTGGACAACTTCGACCACGTCAAGGCTTTTTGGGTCATGTTGTCGCCCAAGCTGGCCCAGCTCTCACTCAACTGGGGCGTGGACGACATGGACGGCACGGTCGTGCAATACGACATCACCAAACGACAGAGCCGCGGAACCACACATCAGGAGCTGTCCGTGGATCAGTTGAAACGCCTGATCCGCGAATCCGGTTTCGTGCCCACCGAACGCGACTCGCTCTATCGCAAGGTGAACCGCCAAGAGGGCGTTTGAAAAGCTGTAGGGCAGGTTGAAAACCTGCCGCAATGGACTATCCGCAGATTACACAGATTTGCGAGAACGTGCCTGGGAAATAGTAAAGATCGGTTTGGGCATGCCTATTTCTTTGTCAATCTGTGCAATCTGTGTAATCTGCGGATTTCCCCTCTTGTCCCCTTCGGTTGCGTTCTTGTTGAAGATATCCGCGAAGTGCCGCGATCATGTAAGGCAAATCCTGTTCGACCGTGTCCCATACGCGATCATGATCTACATCGAAGTACGCGTGGATCAGCCTGTTTCTCATGCCGATGATATCCTGCCAGGGGAGTTTCGGGACGGCCATCTGCATCTCCGGCGACACGCGTGAAGCCGCCTCGCCGATGATCTCGATACATTTCACCAATGACAGCAGAAGCATGCGATCCCGGTCCAGATCGTCGCGATTGCGATTCGCGGCGAAACCAACCGCATCTTCCGCGGCATCAAGCATGTGCCGAAGACGGATCAAATCATCCTCAAGCGGCATACAGCTCGATAGCCCCCTGTATCACCTTGGCACGGAAGTAGCGACTGAGATCGCCCGGCGTGCGAAGATCGACCTGCCGACCTATCAGTTCGGACAACTCCCGTTGCATCGCAGCCATGCCGATCATGCCAATGCGCGTCTCGGGCAAAAACTCCACCAGCACGTCCACATCGCTGTCCGGTCGGAAATCCTCACGGAGGACCGACCCGAATAGCGACAGGCGTCGGATGCCGTGGCCTTTGCAGAACTCCGCAACAGCGGGTTGCGGCAGATTGATTCGTGCAGACGACATTTCACTGTATTATACCACTGTAAGGCAGATTGAAAACCTGCCACCCATCTGGGCGCAACAGCCACTTGGCGCAGCCCGCTAAGAAATTGAACGTTTGCATTGCAGAGGGTATGCTGGGGCACACTATGAAACCAAGTATAACCACACCACGATTCCGGGCCTCTGACGGCATAAGGCTCCCATATGTGGACCGCGCCGGCTTTGCGCCGAGGTGCCTGCTCGCGTTCATCCTGACGGTTGGCGTTGGCGGCTGTTCCATGACCGACAAACCGGCTCCGGTGGGCGATACGGCGGCTCCACCGGCACCTGCCGCACCTCCTCTTCCACCATTGCGGATTGTTGACGCCGGTGCAGAGCCCTCCGCGCC
Source organism: Phycisphaerae bacterium (assembly GCA_023133475.1). Classification (GTDB taxonomy): domain Bacteria; phylum Planctomycetota; class Phycisphaerae; order UBA1845; family UBA1845; genus JAAEQG01. Next base: position 18,663 of record JAGLWJ010000189.1, read on the forward strand.
AAGCGGTAAGGCTGTGCAGATCGATATGTCTGCTCTTGAGAAGGTCTGCGCCGAGGTTGCCCTGCCCGCTCCTCCCGACCTGACCCTCTTGCCTGCTGAGCAGGCCCAAGTGATCCACGATAGGATCGCCGCGGTAGTGAAGCAGCGGACCGCAGAAGCATATGGGCGCCTCGGGCACGTGTACCGCTTCCTTGCCACAGGCCCCAAGGCGCTGGGGCCTGCCCTGCAATGCTACGAAACCGCCGCCTGCATCGATCCACGGGCATTCGAGTGGTTTTATCATCAGGGCACGGTGCTGTTTGCCCAAGGCTCGCACGATCAGGCGGCTGCGGCGTTCCGCAAAGCCGCCGAGCTGAATCCCGACTTCGCGATGACCCATGCCCGCCTGGGGGAACTCTGCCTCGCCGGGCAGAAACCCGAGCAAGCCAAGCCCCACTTCGAGCGGCACATCGAACTCCAGCCGGGCAAGGCCTACGGCTACCTGGGAATGGCGGTGGCTTGTATGCAATCCGGGGACGCCACCGCCGCCCTGGAACCGCTCCAACACGCGATTCGCCTTCAACCGCAAGATCGCACCGCCCACGAGTTGTTGAGCAATGTCTATGCCCGCATTGGCGATGAGCAACATACCGCCGAAGAACGCACATTGGCAAAGTCCGTTTCCGCGAGTATGCGGGTGGAGCAACCCGGCTTTCTCGAACGTGCGGTGTGGAGCGATCTGTCGCGCCCGATCATCGAGGGTCGCATCGCCGCCATGATCTCCGCCGGACAATTGCAGGACGCGGCTATTCTCTGTGAAAGCCTGTTGGAGCGAAGCCCCGAGGACGGGCAATTGCTCCTGCAACTCAGCAAGTTGTACATGCCTCTCGGGGCGCCTCGGACCGCCGTGGTTTGTGCTCAGGCGGTGCTCAAGCTCGATCCGGGCAATGCGTTGGCTCACACTTTGACGGCTGAGGCGATGCTGGGCATGGGCGAGCTTGACGAAGCCCTGGGCGCCGCCAACGACGCACTGGAAAACGATCCCGGGCTTATTCGGGCTCACTACGCTCGGGTGAACATCCTGGTGGCGTTGGAGCATTTTGATAACGCCGAGTTGGCTCTGCGTCGGATCACCGAACTGGAGCCGGATCATGCCGGGCATTGGTTGATGTTGGCGAATTTTCTTCTTTCGCGCAAACAGGAGTCTGAGGCGGATGGTTGTTTTCAGCGGGTGTTGGAGCTTGATCCGTCCGACCCGCCGTCCAGTGTCGAGTCACTCCATGCCTGCCTCGCCTTGGGGCGGATTAGTGCGATGTACAATGATCTGGACGAGGCAGCGGAGCAATTCCGCCAGGCTTTGCGGATCGCTCCAGGGAACGACCGGGCCTTGGGCGGGTTGGGGTTTGTCTTGACCAGGCAGGGCAAACACGATGAAGCCCTGGCTTTGTTCCGCGATGCGGTGAAGACCAACCCCAACAGCGCGTTTGCTCACGGAGTGTTGGCTGATGCCTTGATTCGCCGCGGTGCCACGGAAGAAGCGTTGCCGATCCTGGAGCAGGCGGTGCGGCTTGATCCGAACAACGGTCTGTTCCTTATCCGGCTCGGGGAACTGTTGACCGCCGCCGGCGGGCGCGACCTCGAAGCCATGACACACCTTCAAACCGGGTTGCGGTTTAATCCGCGTCACGCCTGGGGCCATTACGTGCTGGGCGTGCTGTTTCAGCGCAACGGGGACACTAATGCCGCCAAGGTGGCATGGGATCGGGCCTTGCAGGTCTCGCCAAGGCTATTGGAAGCTTACGAAGCCTACGTTCGCGTGGTGCTTCAAGACCAGGACTTTGTGGCGGCTGAGGTGCTTCTGCGGGACGGTTTGCAACAGATGCCCGATGCGGCATCGTTGGCAGACTGTTTGGCATGGCTGCTGGCCACTTGCCACGACCCCAATCGCCGCAATGGTGAGGAGGCGGTCCGCTGGGCAAAGCAGGCCTGTGGACAGGCTGACAACACTCGTCCCGAGTATCTCGACACGCTGGCAGCCGCTTACGCCGAAGCAGGGAGGTTTGACGAAGCGGTCAAATCCGAGAAGGAGGCCATCAAACGAGCCAACGCCACCAACCGGGCTGATCTGGCGGAAACCTACCAGACCAGACTAAAACTATTCGAGTCCGGCGCTCCATATCATGAGGCAAGAGGCAAGAGGCAATAGATAACAAGACGGGTGGCCCACCGCTTTAGCCCAAGTTCCGCAGCTACGACAAAATAAATAAATTTCTCGGTGGGGTAGTCTCCTTGCGGTCGTTTGTTGTTGCTCGAGTTCGTGTTAGGGTTGCTTTTGGAGTATGCTCGCTATGGCGCCGGTTACCTCGGTCGGGGAAATTGTGTGCATGCACTCGTGGTTGAAGCGGCAGTGGGACAGCTTCCGTAAATAGCATGGAACACACGGCAAGCCCGCCTGTAAAATGGTGGCATCCGTTCGGTATGGCCCGGTGCGGGCTGGGTTCGTCGGGCCTAAAATGCAAACCATTGGGACTCCCAGGGCGGCGGCTAAGTGCATCGGGGCGGAGTCGTGGCAAAGCACTACTGCCGCCTGGGCTAAAATGGCGGCCAACTCGCGGAGCCCGGTCCGGCCGGCGAGGTTGATCGGCTGACATCGACACCTGCCGGCGATGGACTCGCATGCCCGGCGCTCGTCCGGGCCACCCATCAATACGCTGGTCAAGTGATGCTCGCTTGCCAACTCATCGACCACTTCAGCGAACCGCTCGGGGAACCAGCGTTTGGTCTCCCAACGAGCCCCGGGCAACACGGCAGCAAAGCGGGCTCCGTCAGCCAAACCAGCCGCCTGAAGCATGCGAGCACCATTGCAACGCTCAGCCTCGCCCAATGCCAGGTCGAATGTCATATCAACGTCAGAGAACCCGAGGAGATGTGCAACGGCGTAGTTCTTCTCGGCGGCGTGCACTACGTCGGCAGGGACGGATATTCGATGGGTGTAGAATACCCAGGACAACTCGCGAGCATCGGCGAAGCCAATGCGAACCGGTGCCCCCGAAGCCAAAGCCAGAAAACCCGAACGGAACAATCCTTGCAAGTCGATGGCCAAGTCATAGCCCCGCCGGCGCAGCATCCGCAGAAAGCGATGGAACTCCACGCCGGCCTCCAGGCTCCGCCCCAATCGCCCGAACCGCCGCCGATCGAAGATGACCAACTCGGCGATGTCCGGATGCCCAGCCAGCAGCCCGGCACACGATTTGGCCACCAACCAGTCGATGCGGGCTTGTGGGAAACGCCGGCGCAGCCCGTGCAAGACCGGCAGAGCATGGACGATGTCGCCAAGCGAACTGGGCTTGATCAAGAGGATACGCTCAAACCTCCGGCGGGTGAGCGAAGAGTGGGATGGAAAATGGAAAATGGAAAATGGAAAATGGAAAATGGGGGATGGGGAGCGTTCTCGTTGCAAGTGCGCAACAGTGTTTAGCAGCGACAATCCGTAGCG
>JAGLWJ010000019.1 GCA_023133475.1 Phycisphaerae bacterium
GGCGTGGAGTGGCATCGGGCACCACGCGTTGTTCGGGATGTTCTGAATAATCGTATGAACTCGGCTGAACCGATGCCAAACGGTTATGGCGTATTGGTTGTTCCAAACTCTGCCGGCACGATACGATCTGCGCAAAGAGCTTGCGCCCGGGCGCGAGGAGAGTTGGCCGCTGAAACAGCACGTCAACCTGGTGAAAGAGGGCGACTGGGTCTACCTCTGGCAAGGCGGTGGCAAAGACGCGGCGCTGCACGGCTGGGGTGAGGTGATGCGGGTGATCCACGAGCCCGCCGATGACCCTCAACAAAGTGCACAGCAAACCGTGCAGAAAAGAGCAAAGCCCGGTGACAAACACCGTGCGTACATTCTGTACCGGACCCGGTTTAACAAGCCGATTCTCAAAACGGAGATCAAAGCGGTGCCGGGCCTGGGGAAGTTGTCGGTCATCCGGCAACCACAGGCCACCAACTTCATCGTAACTGATGATGAGATTGAGGCTCTCAACTCCCTGATCCGCGCCCATGGTTTCCCGGCTCCGGGTGATCCGGAGCCAACGTCCGCGGATACGGCAGTGGGTCAGCCGGTTTCGCTCGGGGAAATCGAGTCGCTTGGGCTGTCGCCCACGCTGCAAAGCATCCTTCACGAAGCCCAAAAACTTCTCTCGGATGCCTGGCGGGATGGGCCGATCAACAGTAGCTCTCTACTCTTCGGGATGCTGACCTACGGCTACCAGAATTCCGGTAATCGCAATGTGGCAACATTCCTTGCCGAGGAGGTTGTTTTTCCCGACCCCGAGCGATTCATAGGAAGTCGGGATCAGTATTACCGGCGCGGGCGGGAGCAATCCACATCGTCGGAAACACACCCGCTTGCGGATCATGTCTCCGCGACGGTCCAATCACTGTTCAACCGCGCCAACGATATCGTCGCCCAAGCCAACCCAAACCGCCCTATTGCAACCAGACACCTGTTGGCGGCGCTGTTGACGTATCCGTTGGACAAGCCTCAACCGGGGGCGCTAACCCGGCTCGAAGAGCTTGAGGTCGACGTCGACAAGCTGCGGCAACGGTTTCGGGATTTGATGGTTCGTGAACGCCCGCAGGGAGAACGTGACTTCTGGCGAAGACTGTTGCGCACGCCTCGCCAGCCTCGCTCGCAGATATCCCGGTTCAATGCCGATCTGGCGACCGGCAACGACTGCCTGGGGGTGACGCGCGATGCCCGTGCGATGGCCCGGCTGATGGCGTCCAAAGCCTTGCAGCCGCCGCTGTCGATCGGGCTGTTCGGCAATTGGGGGTCGGGCAAGAGCTTCTTTATGGGCAAGATCAAGCAGGCGGTCGAGGAACTGACCAATCTGGCGAGGAAAGAGAAAGAGCCGGCCTACCAAAAAGTCTATTGGCCTAACGTCGTCCAGATCGAGTTCAACGCCTGGCATTACGTGGACGCCAACCTGTGGGCCAGCCTGGTCTCCCACGTTTTCGAGGAGTTGAGCCGGTGGGGCAAGGATCGCCCCGGACCCATTCAAAGCGCAAAGCGGCGGGCAATGCAGCGTCTCAAGGTTGCTTCGGAGGCACGTGCGGCGGCTTTGTCGCATTTGAAACAGGCCCGCAAAGCCCGCGTCGAGGCGCGGAAAATCCACCAGGCGCGTTGGGTTGCCCTGGAGAACGACGAAACCGCCCTGGCTAATGTCGTCGCCCTGGACGTGTGGAAGACCGTCCAGGACGAACTCG
>JAGLWJ010000190.1 GCA_023133475.1 Phycisphaerae bacterium
CGCGGAGCGAGGTGGAACCCACCAACCCGGAAGAAATGGAGAATGGAGAATCAAACGCCACCTTTTGCATTCTCCACGCTCCATTCTCCACGCTCCCCTTCGGGTCGCCGCTAAACACTGCGGACTTGTCGCCGCTAAACGTTGCGGACTTGTCGCTGCTAACCCGGATAATTCATGAACGCAGAGACGCAGAGTTGAGCAGAATAGGAAGTTAGGGGGAATTCATTGAGAAAAGCTCATATACACAGTGTCAATGGGAGAGATGGGTTATTGGGATCATAACCTACTTCTCTGCAATACTCTGCGGTTGCTTCGTCGCTCGCGCTTTGGGCTCGGATCCGTAGGCGCCTCGTTGCCTCTTACCTTTTGCCTGCTGCCTCGTGCTTCTTGCCCCGGCAACAAAAGTGGGCTTTCGCCTGTTCCGATTTTGTGTTAGGATACCCAGCATCGCCTTATAGACTAAGGGGTGGCTGGTTGGAGTGGTTCGTTATAGGGGGCGTGTGTGGCTTCGCGCTGAAGCCTGACGGCTTCCGGTGGTGTCAAGAGAAGAACAGGAGACATCGTGGTCAAGATCAAACCTCGGGGATCAGAGTCCGTGCAGCAGATGCTCAAGCGTTTCAAGCGTCTGTGCCAGCGTGAAGGTCTCACGCGGGACATGAAGAGGGCCAGCTACTACGAGAAGCCTTCCGAAAGGAAGCGACGCAAGTCGCGCAAGGCACTTCGGCGAGCTGCCACGCTTTAGCTCTGCCATCAAAACTTGCGACGGGGGCGTTCTGCCCTACTGACAGCTTCGGTAGCCGTAAATATTCAGTAAACCCGTATGCGGAATAGCGTGGGGTTTGTGGCGGTAGGCTTGCGCTAGGCCCGGCATTTATGCCGGGTATTGGAGTGGTTGCCTTTAACCCCCCCCGTTCCGCCCCGTCGCCGAAGGCGACGGGGCGGAACGGGGGGGCTTTGTTCGACTTTCTCACCCGGCATAAATGCCGGGCCTAGCGCGACGGAATGCCCGAGGTTGCCGCCCTATCCCCTTTGCCGGCATGATGATGCTGCAAAGGATGCCCTCCCTACACCTTTGCGGGGTTGCAACCCCCGATACGCAACTTATGATACCCGCATGGTAACCAAGGCCAATAAACATGAAATGAACACCGCCCAATCACAGGCGGCCTTCAAGGCGGCTTGCCAGGTCATGCCCGGCGGGGTCAGTTCGCCGGTGCGCGCTTTCCGCGGCGTGGGTGGCACGCCCCGGGTGATCGCCCGAGCCAAGGAAGCAGTGATCACCGATGTGGACGGAAACCGCTATATCGACTACGTGGGTTCGTGGGGGCCGCTGATCCTGGGGCACGCCGACGACCGTGTGGTGGCAGCCATCGGCAAAGCCGCAGGGAAAGGGTGCTCTTTCGGTGCTCCCACCGAGGCGGAAACCCAACTGGCAGAACTCATCGTCGCCCGCGTGCCCTCGATCGAGATGGTGCGCTTCGTCAACTCGGGCACCGAAGCCACCATGAGCGCTATCCGGCTGGCCCGGGGCTATACCGGCCGAGACAAGATCATCAAGTTCGAGGGCTGCTACCACGGCCATTGCGATGCCCTGCTGGTTCAGGCGGGTTCGGGAGCCATGACCTTCGGGGCTCCATCCTCTCCCGGAGTGCCCGCCGGCACCACTGCGGACACCCTGGTGCTTGCATACAATGACCTCGAGGTGGTGGCTGACGCCCTGGGGCGGCACGGCGAGCAGGTGGCTGCGGTGCTGCTGGAGCCGATCGCGGGCAATATGGGCTGTATTCCACCACGGGAAGGATACCTGGAAGGCTTGCGCAGGTTGTGCGATGAGCACCAGGTGGTGCTCATTTTCGACGAGGTGATGACCGGGTTCAGGGTATCGGCGGGTGGGGCACAGCAGTTGTACGGCGTGCAACCGGACCTGACCTGCCTGGGCAAGATCGTCGGCGGTGGGTTGCCCATGGCGGTTTACGGCGGGCGGCGGGAGATCATGGAGAAGGTCTCGCCGGTGGGTGAGGTCTATCAAGCCGGCACCCTCTCGGGCAATCCGTTGGCGATGGCTGCCGGTATCGCCACCTTGCAGGCGCTGGCTGACGATGACGCCTACGAAACCCTGGAGGCGTCGTCGGCCCGGTTGGCGGACGGTTTGAAATCCGCAGCCCGGTCCGCCGGGGTGAGCACGTATCACACCCGGGTCGGCAGTATGATGTGCACGTTTTTCAGTTCCACGCCGGTGATCGATTATACCTCCGCCGGTCGATGTGACACTGCGAGTTATGCAACGTTTTTCCACGCCATGTTGGATCGTGGCGTGTATCTGGCCCCGTCTCAATTTGAGTGTCTGTTCGTCTCTCTGGCGCATACGGGCGAACAGATTGAGCAGACAATCACGGCGTCCGCGGAAGCCTTCGAGGCTGTCGCGGCCGGCCGGTAGAACCGATCAGGAGATGTAAGGAATGTCTGACCAACCGATCGAACGACCCGAATCCGTGCGCGTGCAGCGCGATCCCAACCGTATCGAACAGCTTCAGGATTATTCCGGCGCCTTGCGGACCATCCGTGCCTCTCGCGGAGTGTTTCTGTTGATTCTGATTCTTTCGCTGCTGTTGCACGTCGGGGCTTATTGCGCCACCCGCTGGGGCGGGCTGTTGCAACCGGTGGTGGTGGAGGAAGTCCAGGAGCAGATCGCCCACACGTCGGCGGAACCGGCCCACAGCGTCACTCCCGATGCCGAGACCATCGCCATGTTCTCGAATTGGTATTACCTGACGGAATTGACTCTGCCGGTGACGGAGTTTTTTGGTCAGGTTTGCTGTGGGTTGTTAACTATCTGCTTCCTGTTCGCTGCCTTGGTGTGTTTGTCCGGTGGGCTGGGGGGAGTTCGCGGCAGTATCGCTGCGTTTTTCTGGACACTGTTGTTGCTGGCATTGCTCTTCCCCTGGGAGCGGTGGCTGGGCACCGTCCCGCATTCGGAGCAAATCCCCGGCATTTACTTTACATTTAAGGAATTATGTCAGATGCCCCAGGAGTTCCCCAACATGATCGGGGAGATACTTCATTACGCCCGTTTTCTGGGATTCCCCCTCCTGGCATTGTTGATTGCTTTCATTGCGGACCGGCGCTATGCTCGGGGGTATCGGCTGGTGCAGCGTCATCTGGAATCTCGCCTTAACGTCAAGAGAAACTAAGAAACTTTCCCATTCTCGATAAACTTTTATCCTCGTTCCTTGCTTTTACAGTGGGGAACGTGATGAATTGAGAATGGAGAATTGAGAATGTCCACATTCTCCATTCTCCATTCTCAATTCATCACGTTTCCCATCCCCCCATTTTCCATTTTCCATTTTCTGCGTGCTCCGCGGTGAAATATCCGGGCTAACACTACATCGCAAAGTCATCCACCAATGTATCATACCACACTGGGGGCGGTCTTGCATCTTGGCTGCTTTGATGGTGTCTGCCCCCCTTTCTTAGGCACGGCGGGGCGATGTCAGGTTTCCCTTTCGCCCATCAAATGGCGCACGGCTTCGACAATAACAGCCATGTCCTCTATCGGCTTTTGGAAGACGTGTTCGTCTTCAATGCCAAGTCGGCGTAGGGCGGCGGGCAGTTGGTAGTTCACCGATCCGGTATGGATTAGAAACTTTACTCTCGGCTGGATTTCGACAGCTCTGAGGATCACCCCATTCCCATCAATGCCGGGTAGCCGCAGGTCGATGACGGCAACGTCGATCGGCGTTTCCGCAAGCATCTTGAGAGCATCCTCGCCATTGGCAATCACCGTCACCTCAAAGCCTTCATCCTCGAGAAAAGCCGCAAGGTTCAGGCGGACTACGCTTTCATCATCAACGATCAGCACTTTGCCCACCACTGCGTTCATAATGCCTTTCTCTCCAGGGGCAGGTGGATGACGAAGCGGGTTCCCTTGCCGGGGGTGGAATCCAGCGTCATCGTGCCCTTGTGGTTGTTCGTAATGATCATATAGGAAACCGACAACCCCAGACCAGTCCCCACGCCGATCCCCTTGGTGGTGAAAAAGGGCTCGAAGGCTCGCTTGCTGGTTGGCTCGTTCATACCCGGGCCGTTGTCCTCGACCACCAGCCGCACCCAGTCGCCTTCGCGCTTCATTCGCAGGATGATGTGAGGCTTTTTCTCGTCGCTTTGTTCCTCCTGCATGGCCTGGGCAGCATTCTTCAGGAGATTCAGAACCACCTGCTCAATCTCGGTGACCACCACGGGCACCTGCGGTAAATCAGGCTCGAACTCGCGCACGATCTCTATGCGACGGAAGTCGTATTTTTTCTTCAAGTCGTAATCGCTGGCGGCCAGTTCCAGCGCGCGTTCGACCAACTCAGGCAAATCGGCAAGCACCACTTGCGCTTCACTGCGGCGGCTGAACTGAAGCATGTTGGCGACGATCCTGGCGGCTCGGGTGCCGGACTCCCGGATGCCCTCGATGAAGCCCTGAATCTCCCGCTTGCCCAGGTAGGCGCGGATGGTGTCGAGACTGGTGCCGCACTCGCGGGCAACCTGAACATTTTTGGCCAACTCGGTGGAGAACCGCCGCTGAATGTTCTGGGCGCCCTGAAGGATGCCCCCCAGAGGGTTGTTGATCTCATGGGCCATGCCGGCCGCCAGGGCGCCGACGGACATCATCTTCTCGGTCTGCATCATCATCTCTTCGATGTGCACTCGTTCGGTCACGTCGTCGATACGGATCACCGCGCCTTCGACACCGTTTGCCAGAAGGGGATAAACAATCACATCTGAAAACCGTGTCTCGCCGTCCACCCTACGCGGAACTTTCAGGTCTTCCTGCACCTGGCGGGTGCGAATCGCCTTGCGCACCTGTTCCATTTCGGATTGCAGTTTCGGGAACACCTCATCAAGCAATCGCCCCTGAGCCTGTTCCGCCGCGATTCCGGTGGCCCGCGCCGCCTCGCGGTTCCACTGGGTCACGCGCCCCTGGAGGTCCACCCCCACCAACACCGAGGGCATGGAGTTGACAATGTTGCTGAGCAAGTTGCGCAACCGCCGCAGTTCGTCTTCTGCCTGCTTGCGCTCGGCGATGTCTTTGGTCAGCTTCAGGTTGTTGTAACCCAGAGTCGATATCTCCTTGGCAAGGAGCCACAGCAGATTGAGAATCTGCTCGAATTTCTCGATCGACATCTGGGGCATCTTTTCGTACGCCGCCAGCATCGCGTCCACGTCGGCGCCGATCTCGACGGCGTATTTCTCGATTCGCCCCCGATCCACACCCATGGCATTGCTTTGCCCGATCAGCCAGTTGGCAATGTGTTTACCAGCCACGATGATCGGAGCACTGGCATCGACAAACCCGCAACTGAGACATTTCTCGTAGGTGGGGCGCATGGTTTTCATGGCCTTTTCTCCGACGATCTTGTCGGAGCGGATGCAGCGTTTATTGCCTTTCTCGGTGCTGCGGATGATCTCACAGACCCCACAGAAGTTGCTGGCTGTCGTGATCGGGTGCCCCTCCACATCCGAGATGATCGAGGCGACGCCCATGGCTTGTGCAAACGCGTCTTGAATCTGCTGGAGGTCTTCCAGGGTCACCAGGTCCAACAGGCTGAGGCTGCTCGGTTCTTCGTCGGGCGACATGATGTAGTCCAACTTCACCCGGAGGTGTTTTTCGCTCTCCCGCAATGCCTGCTCGACTCGCTTTCGCTCCGTGATCTCGCGCTGGAGTTCGTCGTTGCCGGCTTTCAGGTCGCTGGTGCGGGCGGCCACAAGTTCCTCGAGGTGGTCCCGATGCTTTCTCAATTCCTCCTCCGCCTGCTTACGTTCCGTGATATCGAGGAGGACTCCATCCCACAGGATATCGCCGTTAGGCTGGCGATGGGGATGAGACACCCCTTGATACCAACGTTCCTTGCCATCGACGAGCGTGCGAAGTTCGTGCCTCCATGGCTTTAGCGAATCCGCTGACTCTCTGACATGAAGATTAAACACCTCGACATCGTCCGGATGAATGAGGTCCAGTAGTGCGCCGGCATCACGCACGATGGTTTCCGGCTCGAGACCGAACAATTCACGCGACCCGGCACTTGCGTAGGGCATCGAATAACTGCCGTCAGGGTGCATGACGAACTGGTACACCAACCCGGGGATGTTGCTCGTTATATGCTCGTAGCGTTCTTTACTTGTTCGTAGAGCCTCTTCTGCCTGCTTGCGCTGGCTGATGTCCGCCTTCATCTCAGCCACCAACCATTCTCGCTCTTCGTTCTGGAATGGTATGGTGGTCACCTGAATCGGGCGGTTGTTCTCCTTGACCAGAACTTCCTCGATAACCGTGACACTCTTTGTCCCCAGAGCCTTGACCACCCCGCAGCCGGGGCACACTTCATCGCGATCCATGAAGTACTCGTAGCACTTCCTGCCGGCTGGATCGCCGTATAGTTTTTGCCATGCCGGATCCATGTAGCGCACGTTGAACTGCGAGTCGATGATGTCCAGACCTGTGTTGGTGGCACCGAGGATAAACTCGATGTGCTGCTGCATGGTGTGGGTTTCGCGCGCGACACGCTCGTGTTGGGCGATGCGTTTGGTGAGGAACAAGATTATCCCCAACAGCACCAGAACCAAGGCAAGAGCCGCACCACCGCTCCAAACCACTAACTGCCTGCCCGCCGCCGAAACCGTTGCATCCATTTCCTTGATGGCGGCCAGGTGGCAGATCACGACCGCGACGGTAAGCAGCGCGAGCCCGTAGCCCACGAGCGAGAACAACAGCTTTTTGTTCATTTTCATGGTCGTAGCCCCCAGTCATTATTGATGTCTGCCGCCAGGTTTGAGCACCGAGATGAAAGGTGGCGGAAATGGCGCACCCGACCACCGATTTGCCTTCGCCAAGCAAACATCCTGTCGATCGTGCCCAAGGTCTCCATGGGCATCTTAATGGAAATCGCCTGAAAAGCAATCCTCGCCCCCTACGGGCGCTAGTGCTCTGTCGCGATTGATTTGATGGATCACCGACGCATGGGTGGCCCACCGCTTTAGCGGTGGGGGACGCGAATACCGGATGCAATTCGCGTCCCCCACGGCTAAAGCCATGGGCCACCCAACCATCAGTTTATGGGCGACAGAGCACTAGTGCACTGTCAACCCTGAGACTGCGGGTTGAACCGGGAGGGCGAGGCTCTGGCCGATCCGATCCCGTCCTTCGCCGCAGGGCCGACCTACAGACTTTGGACTTATTAGCCGGTGCGGTGGGTTGCGCTTCGCTCCGCGAAGCTCCACCCACCCTACAGTTCCCGAACCTCTACACATCGAGGTTCTTAACGTTGATGGCGTTCTCCTCGATGAAGCGACGGCGTTGGTCCACGTTGTCGCCCATCAACACACGGAAGATGCGGTCGGCTTCGCGGGCGTCGATATCGAGTTGCTCGGGGTCGTCCGGGTCGTCGGTGATGGTGACCCGCAACAGGGTGCGCTTGCTGCGGTCCATGGTGGTTTCCCACAGCTCCCCGGCGTCCATCTCGCCCAGGCCTTTGAAACGCTTGATGGTCAACCCCTCCTTGCCCAGATTACGCACCCCCTCGGGCACCTCAGCCAGATTGGTCAACTCGACTAGATCACGATCACCGTGCTGGAGCAGGAACTTGGCCGGTGTCAACTCACCGGTGACCAACTCCTCACGGGTCATGAAATAGTCGTCGGCGGTAAAGCCGCGCTCTTCGAGCCATTTCAGCCGCTCCTCCAGCCGGCGGCACTCGCCCATCTCGTAGCGAATGATCCGACACTCCGCCGGGCTCTCGCCGTTCTCGCCGCCCGAGTCGCCATTGCCGTCCACTTCCGCACGGCGGGCGTCGATGATCTCGGCTTCGGGAACCTCCATTTGCTTGAACCGGAGCAACTCGGCTTCGCTACGGAAGAAGTGCCGCGCAGGTGTCTCCAAGCTCGGGCGATAGAGCAGCGCCAGAATCGACGGCAACTCGCGCCCCGGGCCCCGCTCCTCGCGGAGCAGGCGGGCAAAGTCCACACCCCGCCGCCGCAGGATGGCAGCTTTGAACGCAATCGCGTCGAGCGTCCCCATAAGTGCCGGCAACTCGTCACTGCCGACCACCCGCTCGCCGCCGCCCGGCTCGCGAATCAGCAAGCAGGTGTCCCTCAGGCCCAGACCAGCCAACTTCTCGTTGAGCAATCGGTCGTTCAGCACATACTCGGCATGCTTGCCCTTGGAGACCAGATACAACGGCGGTTGAGCCACGTAAATCCGCCCCTCCTCGATCAGCGGGCGCATGTGACGGAACAGGAAAGTCAACAGCAAAGTGCGAATATGGCTGCCGTCCACATCGGCATCGGTCATGATGATGACCTTGCCATAGCGCAGTTTGTCGAGGTTGAACTCGTCCTTGCCGATCCCGCATCCCACCGCGGAGATAAGATGGAGTATCTCGTCGTGGCTGAGCATCTTGTCCAGGCGGGCTTTCTCGACGTTAAGAATCTTACCCTTAAGCGGCAGGATAGCCTGGGTATAGGAATCCCGCCCCTGCTTGGCACTACCGCCGGCGGAATCGCCCTCGACCAGATACAGTTCGGTGGTCTCGGCGTCCTTCGAGCGGCAATCCCACAACTTGCCGGGCAGCCCGCCCCCGCTCAACACGCTCTTGCGAGCCAGTTCGCGGGCCTTGCGCGAAGCCTCGCGGGCATGGGCAGCCTGCGTGCCTTTCTCCACGATCTTCTTGGCGTCAGCCGGGTTCTCCTCCAGAAAACTACCGTACAGCTTGTTGACCGTCCGCTGCACAAAGGAGTCGATCTCCGGGTTCAGCAAACGCACCTTGGTCTGCCCCTCGAACTGCGGCTCGGGCAACTTGACCGTCACCAGCGCAATTAGACCCTCGCGCCAGTCGTCACCCGTCGGCGTGACTTTCCCTTTGAGCATCCCATTGTTCCGGGCATAAGTGTTGGCCACCCGCGTCAGCGCACTGCGAAAGCCGGACATGTGCATCCCGCCATCGATGTTGTGGATGTTGTTGGCAAAACAAAGGATCGACTCGCTGTAGCTGTCCGTATAGCACATCGCGATGTCACACATCAGCCCCTGTGCCTCGTCGGCGGCACGCAGGCGGATCACGTCCCGATGCAGAAACACCGCCCCACCAGCCAGATACCTGGCATACTCAGCCAACCCATCCTCGAAATGAAAGTCCGCTTCTTTGCCCTCTCGAGCGTCAACCACCCGAATCCGCAAATCGTTATTCAAATAGGCCAACTCACGCAGCCGCGCCACCACCGTCTCGAATTTGAACTCGCAATCGGGGAAAATCTCCGGATCGGGGCAAAACTCCACCCGCGTCCCACGCTTGTTAGTGGTCCCCACCACCGCTATTTCCCTGGCTGTCTCGCCCCGTTCAAAACGCATCGAGTGAATCTTGCCGTCCTGAAAGACCTCAACCTCCAGCCACTCACTCAGCGCATTCACCACGCTGACCCCCACCCCGTGCAAGCCGCCGGAAACCTTGTAGGCACCGCGGTCGAATTTCCCCCCCGCGTGCAGCACGGTCATCACGATCTCCAGCGCCGACTTGCCGTCGAGCTGGGGGTTCTCGTGGCGTTTCCGCCCGACCGGTATCCCACGGCCGTCGTCCACCACCGTGCAGCTCCCATCGGCATTGAGCTTGACCAGAATGTTCTTGCAATAGCCCACCATCGCCTCGTCGATGGCGTTATCCACCACCTCGTAAATAAGATGGTGCAGCCCGCCGGCACCGGTGCCGCCTATATACATAGCCGGCCGGCGCCGCACCGCGCTAAGCCCCTCCAGGACCGTAATTTGAGACTCATCGTAGGCAGTCTCCGAATCCTCTCCCGTATTGGGGGTATGATCCGGCTGCGGTGGGCAGCCCACTTGGCTCTCCACCGTTTCACCCTCCACGTTGTCGGTAGGCAATTCACTCATCAGTGTTATCTCGCATGGTTTGGCCCTCCACCGCTTGGTTCGCCTCCGGGCTGGTGAACCTGTCCCCCCCCGCGCCCAGGTTAAAGTCGATTCTGGGCGACACCACAAAACGGCAGTGACGATCCAGATGCTCCACCAGACACATTAACCACTGCCGGCGAAGCGCAACTGCAGCCGTCGGATGGTCCACCAGAATCTCCACACTACGGCGGCCCACCTTCCCCAACGTGCAAAGCCGGCGAAAGGTATCGTCGACCAGCCAGCCTATGCAGCTTCGCACCGCCTCTCGGCGCGGCACCTCCCTCACCTTGGGCTCGACCAGCTTGGAGGCCAACGCCCCAATAGTCTGCGGCCTATGCGGTTGGCGGTTCAGGGAAATCCATTCCAACGGATCGCGCCGCGGCGTGTTCATCTCAAGCCATCCTGTAGGGCGGGTTCCACCCGCCTTCCCGGCACGGCGGGAGCCTTACCCTCCCGGCTCAACCCACAGTCCCAAAATGGTGGGTTCCACCTCGCTCCGCGAGGTTCCACCCACCCTACGTTTTACACACCTGTCAAGACAGATTCACCGGCATTACCACGTGCAACAGGTCCTCGCCGACGGTCAACACACCCGGTCGTTTGGGTGCTTTCAGCTTGAGCCTGACTGTATCATCGTGAACAGCACGCAGGGCTTCAATCATAAACACCGGATTGAAACCAATATCAATCGGCTCACCGGTATATTGCACCGGCAGTGAGACGGTGGCTTCCCCTTGCTCGGGTGCACGACTGGAGAGCGTCAGGTCCCCCTGGCTCAGAGCAAACCGGACACCCTTGGAATCCTCGTTGGTCAGCAGCGCCGCCTGCCTGACCGCCCCCAGAAGCTCCAGCGTGGAAAGCTCGATCTCCTTGTCGCAATCGGCTGGGATAACTTCTTGATACTCCGGGAACTTCCCCTCGATCAGCCCCGCGGAAATTGTGGCACGGGCCGACCCCACAATAATCTGAGTCTCTGCAATCGCGACCCTGATAGGCTCCTCTTCGTCCGCCATCACCCGCAGGAACAGGTGCATCGCCTTGGCAGGCACAATAGCACGAATATCAGCGGTGCCCTCGGTGCGCACGGTTCCCACAGCTCGAGCCAGGCGCCGTCCGTCGGTGGCAACCATCACCAGAGCATCCCCATGCTTGTCCCATAATATACCGTTTATCGCATAACGGGTGCTCTCCTTGGCAGCGGCGAACACCGTCCATTCCGAAAGCCGCTTCAACTCCTTTGCATTCAACTCGAAACTGGTCTCTTTCGACATTTCAGCTACGGGGGGAAAGTCGTTGGGGTCCTGGCAGTAAATCTGGAAGTGCGCACCTTTCCCCCTGACATGGCAGACCGAGTCAGACTCAGACCCAAACTCAGCCGCTTCCAGCTCCAACGTATCGGTTGTGGATTCACGCACAATCTGGGCAAGTTTGTCCGCAGCCACCAGAACCCGGCCTTCTTCGCCAACCTCCACCTGATTCAACACCATACGGACACCAATACCAACTTCCTGGTCCGCAGCCGTCAGCACACAGTGGTCTTTCAAGGCGTGCAACAACGTGCACCGGAGAATCGGTTTGGTGCTGCGCGTCGGGACCACGCTGGAGATCACTCCCATGGCGTCCGCAAACTCCCCACGATTAAGCTGAACCTTCATCGTTGAAATGCCCTTCTATAATTATTACCTAATATCCTTTGTATGTCCTTAGATGGTGTTGTGAAATCCGTGCTCAGCGGAACCCTTCCTATTGTAAACTCTTATTGTATCAGCTTGTAAGCCGTTGACCAGCCCATCGAGGCGTGTGGGCTTTCTGTGAGTTTTTCTGTCGGCAACTCGCTGCTGACGCACAACCCGCGGCGGATCCGCCGGGGGAACCCGGAGGCTGTGTTTAACCTCGGAGTGAATCACAGCTTTGCTCACAGGCTTCCTCGTGTTTGTTGGCCTCTTATTAACAGGGTTGTTATTTCTTCCAATGCGTGGTTCAACTGCGGGTCGGATTCCCGGGCCTCTTTGATGAGCCGGCTACTGTGCAGGACCGTGGAATGGTCGCGCCCCCCGAAGAAACCGCCAATTTCCCCCAGGCTGTGTTTGGTGAGTTCACGTCCCAGATACATGCAAACCTGCCGTGGGAAGACGACGGACTTGGTGCGCTTGCGACTTTGCAAGTCCGACACACGCACACCATAGTGCACACTGACCCGGTCGATGATGCTGGGAATCGTTACCATATGGTTGTTCATGGTGGTTCCCAGGGCTTCTGAGGCGATTTCGTGGTTGATGATCCCATCGCGGGTTTGGCTCAGGGCGTCGGTCTTCACCAAAGCCCCCTCCAGTTCGCGGATATTGGTCTTGATTTCCGAGGCGATGAGCTTGACCACGTCCTCGGGCACTTCTATGCAGCGGAGCTTGGCCTTTTTGCGGATGATGGCCATCCGCGTCTCCAGGCATGGTCGGTCCATCAATGCCACCAGGCCGGAGTTGAAACGGCTGACTAACCGCTCCTGCAAGCTGGGGATTTCCGACGGGCAGCAGTCGGCGGACATGATAATCTGGCGTTGGGCTTGGTGCAGGGTGTTGAAGGTGTGGAAAAACTCCTCCTGGCTACGCTCGCGCTCGGCAAGGAACTGGATATCGTCGATCACCAGAATGCCCACGTGGCGATACCGGTAGCGGAACTGGTTGAGTGCCCCCTTTTCGACCGCCTCGATGAAGTGATTGGTGAAAGTTTCACAGGAGATGTAGGACGCCTGCTGCTGAGGCTCGCGTGTTTGAATCGTGTGGCATACCGCCTGCAAGAGGTGGGTCTTGCCCAGCCCCACGTCCCCGTGCAGAAACAGTGGGTTGTAGGCCCGGCCTGGTTTCTCACTCACCGCGATGGCTGCCGCATGAGCGAGGCGGTTGCAAGGCCCGGTGACGAAATTCTCGAAGACGTAATCGCTGTTGAGGGTCAGTTCGGGGAATTCCTGTTCAAACGACAACGAAAGGCTCGGGGCAGGCTCGGGGTTATCGGTCTCAAAGCACACTGAGACCAGCATTCCGGTAGCGGCTTGGGCGGCTTCGACAAAGGGCCGGCGGCAATGTTTCGCCAAGTAACGGACTTGCGAGCTATTGCCGGCACCGACGGTCAGCACTCCGCCTTCCAGGCCTCGCGGTTCCAGGGTGCTGAACCATCCACGGACCAGGTCGGGGAAATTGACCCGCATGTGGCCTGTAATGTCACTCCATTCAGAGGCTTTTAGAGTGGCCATCTAGCTGACTCCCAATCCCATTAGTGCCGCAACCGTGAGGTCGGGTGGCCCATGGCTTTAGCCGTGGGGGACACGAATCCAAACGTCCACACTGATCTTGGGTCCGACGGTGCTCGGAGGAACTATTCGCGTCCCCCACCGCTAAAGCGGTGGGGGACCCACCAATCAATACCGCGACCGTCACAAACCCGGGTTGCCCAGGATGCAGATAACATCTTTATAAGTAGAAAGTTGCGTTCCTATCTCCCATTTCTACCACCAACCTCACCATTGTACAGTCCCGGCAGGATTTCTCTACCCCTCCGATTGGTGGATTGAGTCTATTTGAAAGTGAAAGCGTTGAACTCGACCAGAATTAACAACTTTTCCACACTGTGGATAACTTAGCCCGTCCGGTGGTGACAGATCGGCTACCGCGACAAGCAAGCAAGGTATGATTATAATTGGGATGCGCTATAAACGTAGGGTGGGTGGAACCTCGCGGAGCGAGGTGGAACCCACCAACCAAGGACTTTGGACTATAGGAACTTTGGCCTTACGAGGATTGTGTTTTTCAGCGCTAGGCCCGGCATTTATGCCGGGTTGAAAGGACGGAGTAATAACCCCCTTTTTCTTCCTCTGCCGCCGAAGGCGGCGGAGGAAGAAAAAGGGGATACAATGCCTTGTTTACCCGGCATAAATGCCGGGCCTAGCGCTGAGGGCATAGGAATCACAAAGTTGGAGGGGGGGACAGTATAAGAGAAGCGGGATGGCCGACCGGCGTGGGTGGGCCTCTCGCAATGGCGGTAAACATTCAGTAAACCCGTGGTGAAGAGGCAACAAGGCAACGAGGTGTCTTCTTCTGAGCCCCCAGCGGGGGTTATATTCCGACGCCCCCGTTGGGGGTTCTCAGAAGAGGACGCCGGCGAGGGTATATAGGTGCCCCCTCTCGCACCCTCTCCTTGTTGCCTTGTTGCCTC
>JAGLWJ010000191.1 GCA_023133475.1 Phycisphaerae bacterium
ACCAGGGACTTTGGACTTATTAACCAGTGTGGTGGTTTGCGCGACCTTACGTGCTTTGCGGCGAATCATCCGGTTTAGTCTTGGATCATTCATCGTCGGTGAGTTCCTCGACCTTGTCCTTGACTTTCTCCACCGCTTGGGTGGTGGCTTTTCTTGCCGCTTCGGCATAGGGTTTGGCCTTTTCCACTGCCTGGGTGGTAGCGGTTTTGATCTTCTCGACGTAAGGCTTGGCGTCCTCGACTGCCTGGGTAGTGGCTTGACGGA
Organism: Phycisphaerae bacterium; assembly: GCA_023133475.1. Classification (GTDB taxonomy): domain Bacteria; phylum Planctomycetota; class Phycisphaerae; order UBA1845; family UBA1845; genus JAAEQG01. The sequence goes on from JAGLWJ010000191.1 coordinate 265, forward strand.
CTTTCTCCACCGCTTGGGTGGTGGCGTTTTTGGCACGTTCCGCCGCCGGGCCTAGTTCCTCACGAGCCTTTTCGGCAGCGCCCTTAGCCTCTTCGACAGCCTGCTCAGCCGCTTCGCGGGCCTTTTCGCGGTGTTCCTCCTTGCAACCGCCACCTACTGCCGTCAGGGCAAATCCGATCATCACCAGCCATTTGCAGTATCTTGCCATGGCATAACTCCTCTTACTTACCATCGGGGAAATACCATACCTCACATGCCGGTAGGCAACAAGGCAAGTAGGGCGGGTTTCACCCGCCGCGCAGTGCGACAAAGGCGGGTGGAACCCGCCCTACAACCAGCGTGGCAGAGCGGGTTGAAAACCTGCCGCGATGGGCTACAGTTCACATTCGCCGGTATCGCGGCGGCACCGGATAACTTTCTCCACAGGATGCCCGCATGGACGAGAATAATACTTCACCAACCCGGACCAATCGTACGGGTTTGCAACGTTTCATTCTGCTGGTTGGTTCCGTCGGCCCTTTGGGGCACTGCCCGGCTTCGGGGACGGTGACGGTGGCTGTGGTTGGTGTGCCGCTGGTTTGGCTGGCGGGGCACTATGGCGTTCCGCTGTGGGCGTATCTTGCCGTAACGGCGGCATTGACTCTCGGGGGGGTGTGGATTCATCAGGTGGGGGACCGCATTCTGGGCGAGAAGGATAGCAGCAAACTGGTCATCGACGAGCTGGTCGGCTATGCCGTCGCCATGATCGCCGTCATGCCCACACCACAACTGCTGCTGGTGGGTTTTTTCCTCGAGCGGGGCATCGACATTGTTAAGGTCTGGCCTGCCAACCAAATCGAAAAACGTTGGCCTGGGGGATGGGGCGTGGTCGGGGACGACGTTGTTGCGGGTGTCTACACGCTGATTATCCTGCACATTCTGGCGACGTGGGTTCCTCAGTACGTCGGGCTGTAGGGTGGGTGGAGCTTCGCGCAGCGAAGCGGAACCCACCATTAACCCGGATATTTCACCGCGGAGCACGCAGAGACCGCAGAGAGTTGAGAGGTAGGGAGTTATCGCAATCAGCGTTGAACAGACAATAAACACACTGTCAAAACCCGACGGTATACATTCAGTAAACCCGTATGCGGAATAGCGTGATTTTCGTGGCGGCAGGCTTGCGCTAGGCCCGGCATTTATGCCGGGTATTGAAGTGGTTGCCTTTGCCCCTCCCCGTTCCGCCCTGCCGCCGAAGGCGGCAGGGCGGAACGGGGAGGGATTTTTCGTTCGGTCTTCTCACCCGGCATAAATGCCGGGCCTAGCGCGATCCGTCGAGACGTGAAACTGTCTCGCCGAAAACGGGACTAGCGCTGTCATGCCAGGGACCCTCAGAAGAGGACGTCAGCGAGGGCATAGGTGCCCCCTCTCACATCCTCTCCTCGTTGCCTTGTTGCCTCTTGCCTCTTGCCTCTTGCCTCTTGCCTCTTGCCTTTACACCATGGGTTTACTGAATGTTTACGCTTTCTTTCTGCGATTTCGCAAAGCCTGAATGATAAGGAAGCCCAAAAAAATCGCCCCAAAAACGACCAACTGCCCATACCTGGTCAACCAGGGAATCGGCCAGGGAACTTCCACACCGGGAATCGACAAGGTGCTCCCATCGATCAAAGTGACGGTCGCCACGCGGTCGGCTGGCGCTGTGAGATTGCCCGGTGCAAAACGGAGTCGGAACTCGGCGGATTGCCCGGGGCGAATGGCTAATCCGCCTGTTGCCCGGGCGGTGACGAGTCCGGGCTCATTCTTCATGCCCACCTCTGCCTTGTTGGTGATCTCGAATTCCCACCCCTCGGGAGCCTCGAAGATGTTCCCCCGATAGTGTGGAATCTGTACGGAAACAACCGGCTGATTGCCGTTGTTTGACACGGTCCACACATATTGGCGCTCCGCACGGTTCAGACCGCCTGTGATGGTCACCTGAGCCGATGCCGCGGCTGGAATGCAACACAAGGTCAGCATTCCAGCCAACAACCCCGCAACGCTGAACGGTCTCCGATATGTCTCGTCCAAAGCCCCCAAAGGGGGCGACGGATCGCCGGGTTCGCCGCCGATTTCATCGCCCCCTCCGGGGGCTCGGGTTACATGGAACGATAACCCAGGGCTTGCTTCGCTTCGCCCTGGGCTATATTCCATCGCCCCCTCTGGGGGCTGAGAATGCGTCATCGTGTTCATGAACACGTGTCCTTATGTCCACGGCGTTGGGTGGCACCAGCGTCACATGGCACCGGCGTCTCGCCGGTATGCTCTCGGCTATGTCGCTTGACCCTACTTGCCCACCTTTGTATCGTCGCGGGTTGTGGTGTCAACTGTGATGCGTGTGGTCCTGATGGGCAGAGAGACGTAATGATTCTGGTCACTGGTGCAAGGGGTTTACTCGGCAAGGAAGTGGTTCGGCAAACCATCGAGCGTGGATTTTCGGTTCGCGGAACAGACCTCCTGCCGCCGGACCCGGCTCTCGGCGATGCCTGCGAACAGCTCGAGGGTGATCTGTTGGACCCGTCCGCCTGCCTGCGAATGTGCCAGGGGGTGGAAAGGATTGTCCACACCGCGGCGTTGCAGCATCACAGCCGCCCTCCGAAGTTCGGTCGGGAGTCCTTCTTTCAGCAAAACGCCGCAATGACCCGCAACCTCGCGGATGCGGCGGAGGTTGCCCGAGTGCGGCACATCGTATGTGTTTCGAGCGACATGGTGTACGGCATCCCGCGTCACGGGCCTTTTTGCGAAACGGACACTCCGCACCCCATAGGCCCTTATGGCAGAAGCAAGCTGGCATCGGAACAGGCGTGCCTCCAAAAGCGTCACCACGGAATACGGGTGACCATCCTGCGGCCTCGGCTCATTGTTGGGGCGGGTCGGCTTGGGATATTGACCAAGCTCTTCGACTGCATTCGCGCGGGCAAGAGCATCCCACTGATCGGAAACGGCAGGAACCGCTACCAGATGGTGGGGGTCAGTGACGTTGCCCGGGCGGTTTTGCTGGCATTGGAGAAAGAGCCGCAGGCTGTTTTCAACCTTGGGTCAAGCGATGTGCCGTCGGTGGAAGCGCTTTTGAAGGGTGTTGCCCGGCGGGCGGACTCGCCATCGCAGCCTCTGCGCACGCCGCGGAGGCTGGTGGAGGCGGCATTGTGGGTTTTGCACGCATTTCGCGTTGCTCCGCTGGTCCCCGAGCAGTTTCGCATCGCCGGGGTCGATTACGTTCTCGACACGACAGCCGCCCGCGAACAACTCGGCTGGTCACCGCAATTCGACGATACAGAGATGCTCTGGCAAGCCTACAAGTGGTATATCGGTGGTCCAGAGAGCAACGTGTTTAGCCCGGATAATTCATGAACGCAGAGACGCAGAGAACGCAGAGTTGAGCATCTGTTGTTCGTGTTCCCCACCGCTAAAGCGATGGGCCACCCATCTTGTTGCCTCTTACACCACGGGTTCACTGAATGTTTACGCTTTTTCTGCGACAACCCCATCTGCAAATCCTCGCACTGGCGCTATTGATTTTGCTGCCGGTAAAGGCGGTAAGCATGGCTGCCGGTGTGCTTCTATTGGCGATTTTGCCGGGAATGCACATCCTGCGCACCATGCGCATCGGGCAACAGTGGGACCTGACCGGTCGATTCGTGCTGGGGACAGCCGTGTCTCTGGCGGTGGTCCCCGTGGTGCTCAACCTCTTGTGGCATATAACGAATGATGGAGGAGTGCTTTTGGGCGTTTGGGCGGTGCTGCTGGGTGCGGCGGTTCTGCTTTGGGCTGGAGAGCCTCGCCTGGGCAGTGGTCTCCTACGTTCCGCCGGCTGCTACTGCTGTTTGGATGGGCGGCGGTTTTTCGAGCACCGAGCCACCAAATGGTTCGCTCTGTTCGTGTCGCTGGTGGTGATGTTGGCCACCATCGGTTCTTACTGGCCTACCGAGTTGCCGGGCTTTCCGGTGCCCTCGAGCATTCACGATTTTATCAAGCACCACGCGGTCCTGGATTCCCTTTCGCGTCAGCCGTTGCCGTTGGGAAACGTCTTTTATGCCGATGGTGCGGCAGGCCCGACGTACTACTATCATTTCTTCTACCTGGTCCCCGCCACGCTGCACGCATGGAGCGGAGCCGACAACGAATTGTGTTTTGGGATCGCCTCGTGTCTTGGGGCTTTGTCGCTTACCGGGCTGGTTTACATGACGGTGAAACGCCTCAAAGGGGGTGAAGCCCCGGCAACGTTGGCGGTGGCTTTGGTCACGGTGGTCGGTGCTTTGGACGTGTTTCCGCTGGCTGTTGACATACTGGTTGGCCGGCGGGGGATGGTGGTGACCCTGGATGCCTGGGCTGATAACGTCTACCGCATCCATAGTTTCCTGAACCAGATGATGTGGACCCCGCAAAACGTTCAGGGTGTGCTGGTCACCATGGTGGGGGTGACCCTGTTGAGCCACTACGGGCTATGGCGCGGCTGGTTCATCTGGGGGCCTATGCTGGGAGCCAGCCTCATCGGCTCGAGCGTCTGGGTGGCGCTGGGGGTCATGCCGGCGGTGGCGGTCTGGAGTGTGCTCAGGCTGGTGGAGTTGCGGCACGATCGTCGGGCTGCGGTGAGGTTATTGTTTGCCCTGATGGTGGTTGCCGAATTGATGCTTCTGTGTGCAGCCCCCAGCGTGTACGGCTACCTGGAGACCTCCGCCCGGCATGGCAAGAGCCTGACCATGCTCTGGACACCACGCACCTGGGCGTTCTTCGGCCAACTGACCGGCCCGGGAATACCAGCCAACATCCTCGATCTGCCGATCACCCTGACTTTTGAACTTGGCGGCAAGGTGCTGTTCCTGTTTGGCGTGGGGGCGGTGATCTGGCGGCGGGCGTGGCATGATTTGGGGCTGCGGTTGTTGTGGATCTGTTCCATCGTGGCAATTATCGGGTCCGTGACGATCCGAAGCCACTTCTACTACAACGATTTTGGGCAGAAGGTGATGATGTTGCCGATGGCCTTCGGCGCGGTGTTGGGGGCTTGCATCCTGGACTCGGATTCGGGCACTCGCCGCTGGTGGAATCCGTTGGGCTGGCGGCTTGATAGTGGGCATATCCAGCGGCATCGCCGCCTGGTTTCGTGGTTGGTGGGGTTGGTGATCGTTGCGGGCCTTCCGATGGGTTTTTACGAGGTGCCTCTTACGGCGGCTCGCCGGTATATTGAAGTCCGTCACGTCCCGGTTGATGAGCGGGCGGCGTTGTGTTTCATGCGGCACCAGCTCCCCCCCGAGGCGGTGGTGCAAGCCGACTGGCGCAAAAAGCGGGCTACGCTGGCCCAGACCATCCGCCGCCAGATTGGCGTTATGGCAGACCAGGACGATATTCTGGTGTTTCGCCCAGCCGACTGGGAGGCCTACCAACAGGCGGTGGCTGACGTCGAGCGTGCCTTGCAGGAAACCGAGTCATCCGCCGAAGCACACAGCCTTCTGGCGAGTCACGGGATTACGCATGTCTATGTTGGGGCTATCGAGAGAAAGCTCTGGAAACACCTGGAGAAGCTGGACGACCGTTCGCGGTTCCAGCCGCTGTTCGAGGCCGGCGCCCATTGTATCTACGAGTTGACCGGGGTGGGGGACCAGGGCAATCGCACCTGACCCGGATAATTCATGAACGCAGAGACGCAGAGACGCAGAGACGCAGAGGACGCAGAGTTGAGCAGAATAAGAAGTTAGGGGAATTCATTGAGGCGACAAATCCGCGGTGTTTAGCGGCTCCCCATCGGGGAGCGTCAAAAACTGAGAAAACGGCGTAATCAGCAGATGTAGGGCGGGTTCCACC
>JAGLWJ010000192.1 GCA_023133475.1 Phycisphaerae bacterium
GTCCTGATACTCCCCGAGCCGAGCGGCAAAATCTTCGGCAAATACCGGGCCAACCCACGTGGTTTCGGGTTCGTGATCCCCGACGCGCCGCAACTGCACGGCGATCTGTACGTCCCCGAGGGGCACGGCAAAGGGGCAATGACCGGCGATACGGTCTGCGCCACCATCCGCAAACGCGGCAAACGCGGCGGGAAAATGCTCCATGAGGGACGGGTGATCGAAATTGTCGCACGCGGCGAGGGGCACTTCGTCGGCGAATTGCAGCGAGGCCTGGGACAGTGGTTCGTGCGCCCGGACGGAAACACTTTCCATGCACCCATCTTCGTCGGCGACGTTGGGGCCAAACAAGCCAAAGCCGGCGATCAGGTGGTCGTCGAGATCACCGAGTACCCATCGCACAATCGGGATGCCCGAGGCGTCATCCTGGAGGTATTAGGCCAGCGCGGTGCCCCCGGAGTCGATCTGCTGAGCATCATACGCCGGCATGGCTTCACCACCGAGTTTCCCGAGGAGGTGGTGGCGGAGGCCCGCAGGGTCACGGCGGAGTACGACCCCGACGCGGCACTTGCCGAGCGAGAGGACCTGAGCGACCTGACCGTAATCACTATCGACCCGGAGACCGCCCGAGACTTCGATGATGCCATCTCGATCATGCCACAAAAGGGCGGTATGGTCGAACTGGGTGTGCATATCGCCGACGTGGCCTACTTCGTGGCCCGCGATGGCCTGCTCGATAAGGAGGCCCGCGAGCGATCCAATAGCGTCTACTTCCCGAACTACGTGATCCCCATGCTGCCCGAAGTGCTCTCCAACGGCTTGTGCAGCCTGCAAGAGGACCAACCGCGTCTGACCAAGAGCGCTTTCATCACCTACGACCGGCGGGGCAAGGTGGTCTCCGAGCGGTTCGTAAATGGAGTCATTCGTTCGTCCAGGCGGCTGACCTACGCGGATGCGACCAGCATCCTGGACGGCAAGACGCGCGGTTTCGCCGGGGAAGTGGTCACCCTGCTGCGGTGGATGGAGCGGCTGGCTAAAACTATCCGGAAGCGGCGGGTCCGCGAGGGCATGTTGGTGCTCGATCTGCCCGATGTCGAGGTGGTGCTGGACGATGAGGGGCAAGTCGTCGGGGTGAAGCCCGAGGATACCAGCTTTTCCCATACCATCATCGAGATGTTCATGGTGGAGGCCAACGAGGCGGTCGGCCGATTGCTGGCGGATTTGGGGGTGCCCAACCTGCGTCGAGCCCACCCCGAGCCGGATGAGCGTGCCGTCGAATCATTGGGGCGGTTCTTGCACGCCCTGGGCCTTAAGGCGCCCAAGTCCATGGACCGCAAGAATTTGCAGAAGCTGCTGAACGAGGCGGCGGGCCAACCGACCCAGTTTGCGGTGAATCTGGCGGTGTTGCGGTCGATGGAGAAGGCGGTGTATTCTCCCAAACCGGTCGGTCATTTCGCGTTGGCTTCGAAGAATTACGTCCACTTTACCTCGCCGATCCGGCGTTATCCGGATTTGACGATTCATCGGTTATTGAATGCCTATGTGCGTGGTGAACTGGGTAAGCGGAAGGGGCGTAAACAGTGGCCTACTGTGGCGGTCCTGGAAGGGCTGGGCGATCTGTGCAGCACCAACGAGCGGAAGGCGGAGGATGCCGAGCGAGAGTTGAAGTTGGTTTACATTCTCAGGCTGCTGGAGGGGCGCCTGGGGGACAGTTTTGAAGGAGTGGTTACCGGGGTGACCAACTTTGGTGTTTTCGTGCAGTTGCCCGAGTACCTGGTGGAGGGGCTGTTGCGCTTCACCGACCTGCCGGAGGACTGGTGGGAAGTGGATGCCGATGCCGGGTGTGTGGTAGGTGAGCGAACGGGGCATTGCATCACCATCGGCGACCGCTTGGCGGTGACTGTGGCGGCGGTCGATATCGTCACGCGGAAGGTGGACCTTGCACTGACGAAGCCGCTAAGTGGGGCGCGGCGGCAAAAGAAGGCGACGGATGCAACCGGCGCTTCGCCGAGACAAAAGGGGCGAACCGGCGGGCAGCGCAAACGGCGGAGGCCCAGACGTTGACACCACGTTGCGGCATTCATACGCTACCGACTGATAACTGATAGTTGACAACTGATAGCTGATAGCTTCCTGGAGCAACCGTGAATCAATCACCATTACACAATATGCACGTTCGATTGGGTGCCAAGATGGTGGACTTTGCCGGCTGGTATATGCCGATGATGTACCGGGGCATTATCGAGGAGCACAATTACACGCGCAACGCGGTATCTCTGTTCGACGTTTCGCATATGGGGCGGCTGCGATTTGTGGGGGACGATGTCGAAGCCTGCCTCCAGCGAATCTGCACCCGCAATCTGGCAGGGATGCAAGCTGGCCAGTGCCGCTACTCGCATATCTGCCGCGAGGACGGCGGAATCCTCGACGACGTTATCGTCTCGCGGGACCAGGATCACTGGTTGATGGTGTGCAACGCTTCCAACCATGCGAAAATCGTGGACTGGGTCCGGAAACAAACCACCGGGTGCAAATTCGAGTTGACCGACACGACCATGTCCACCGCAATGATTGCCATCCAGGGTGCCCAGGCCTTGGATGAGTGTGATCGGTTGCTGCCCTTCGAGGTGAAGTCAATCAAGCGCTACCGGTTCATCTCCGGTTCGTATTTGACGTTCAACTATGTGATTTTTCGGAGCGGATACACCGGGGAGGACGGTTTTGAGATTGTTCTGCCCGCCAAGGCGATCCCACTGCTGGCGCCGAAGCTCTTGGGAGACGGGTCGGGTGAGGCGATCATCAAACCGGCTGGCTTGGGGGCACGGGACACGCTCCGCCTGGAGGCGGGCATGCCGCTTTATGGGCACGAGTTGAGCGAGCAGTGGGACCCGCTTACTGCCGGGCAGAGCTGGTGTGTGGACCTCGGCAAAGACTTCATCGGTGCCCAGGCCATCCGCAAGCTCGAGGCTCAAGGGCTTAAGTCTACTATTGTGGGACTGGAGTTGGAGGGGCGGCGGACGGCGCGTCAGGGCTACGAGGTGTTTGCCGGCGATCGGGCGGTGGGCAAGGTGACCAGCGGATGCCTCAGCCCCACGTTGGGCAAGAGCATCGCAATGGCAATGATCGAGAGGGAATGGTCCGACCCGGGCCAGGCGTTGGAAGTGGACTTCAACGGCAGGCGAACGCCTTGCCGGGTGGTGAAGCTGCCGTTCTACAAGCAAAAAAAGTAGGAGGTGCACGGGGGGAAATGGGAAATGGGAAATGG
>JAGLWJ010000193.1 GCA_023133475.1 Phycisphaerae bacterium
CCCGAAGGGGAGCGTGTAGAAGGAGAGCGTGAAAGAGGGAGCGAGGCGGAATTCGCCATCTGATTCAAGGTCCGCCGGGGTGGGTTCAGTCCCACTGAGAACGTGAAAAGCAGGTTTTTTACAAGTGGATGTGACACATGAACATACCAGATGATAGAAAGTATTCCGAGACTCATGAATGGTACTTGGTTGACGGTGACGTGGTGACCATGGGCATCACCCAGTTCGCCGCTGACGAACTTACCGACATCACCTACGTGGAGCTGCCCGATGCCGACCAGGAGATCGAAGCCGGCCAACCCTGCGGCGAGTTGGAATCGGTGAAGGCGACCTCGGACTTGCTCTGCTCGGTGGGCGGCACGGTTATCGGGCGGAACGATGAACTGGCAGATCAGCCTGAGCTGATTAACGAAGATGCTTTGGGGGCCGGCTGGATGCTCAAAATTCGGGTCGCGGACCTGTCGCCGCTCGAAAAGCTGCTGGACGCCGCCGCATACGAGAAGCATATCGCCGAAGACTAACCCGGGTAACCTGATCAGTACCGCGACCGTAAGGGAGCGGCCAATCCGAGTAGAGCCGCTCCCTTACGGTCGCGGTACTGATTTTGGGTTGCGGTCGAAGGCCGCACCAAGCCCTCTGCTTTGAAAATACCACCCCCATGGTTTTCAGGTGCCATCAAAAACACATGATGACTGTATTATGGTGAATAACCCGCGCGCTAGGCCCGGCATTTATGCCGGGTTGAAAGGGTGAAGCAATAACCCCTTTCCCTTCCCCCGCCGCCGGAGGCGGCGGGGGAAGGGAAAGAGGGCAAAATGAGGCATCACTTACCCGGCATAAATGCCGGGCCTAGCGCGGAGTATGTGATTATGGATGCTTACCAGGCTGTGGACTTCTACAAACTCGACGAGCTTTTAACCGAAGACCAGCAACTTATTTGTCAGGCTGTGCGGCGGTTCGTCGACGAGAAGGTGTTGCCCGTCATCGAGCAACATAACCGGGACGGCACTTTCCCCATGAACCTGGTGCCGCAGATGGCGGAATTGGGCATGTTCGGCTGCAACCTCGAGGGGTACGGTTGCACGGACATCGGGCCGATCTCCTATGGGCTGCTATGCCAGGAACTCGAACGCGGAGACAGCGGGCTACGCAGCTTCATATCAGTGCAGTGTAGTCTGTGCATGTGGCCTATCTATACCTTCGGGTCCGATCAGCAGCGTCAGCGTTGGTTGCCGGGGATGGCCGGCGGCGAGATCATCGGTTGCTTCGGTCTCACCGAACCGGACGCCGGCTCCGATCCCGGCGGCATGAAAACCTATGCCCGCCGCGACGGAGGGGATTATATCCTCAACGGCTCGAAAATGTGGATCACCAACGGCGGGATCGCGGACCTGGCAATCGTCTGGGCCAAACTCGACGACCAGGTGCGCGGTTTTGTGGTCGAGAAAGGGATGCCCGGTTTCGAGGCGCGGGACATTCACAACAAATTTTCCTTTCGGGCATCGGTGACTTCGCAGTTGTTCTTCGATGACGTGCGTGTGCCGGAGTGCAATGTGCTGCCCGGCACGGACGTGGGATTGCGGGCGGCTTTGTCTTGTCTGGATCAGGCGCGCTACTCGATCGCCTGGGGTGCGGTCGGGGCTGCCATGGCGTGTTATGACGAAGCCTTGCGGTACGCCCAGACCCGCATTCAGTTCGAGCGCCCCATCGCCGCCTTTCAACTCGTGCAAAAGAAGCTGGCGTGGATGGTCACCGAGATCACCAAGGCTCAGCTTTTGGTCTATCGCCTGGGCCAACTCAAGGAGCAGGGGCAGGCCAAGCACTATCAGGTCTCGATGGCGAAGATGAACAACGTGGAGATAGCCCTGAAAACCGCCCGCCTGGCCAGAGACATTCTCGGAGCCGCCGGGATTTGCGACGACTTTCAGTGCGGGCGGCATCTGTGCAACCTCGAAACGGTTTACACCTACGAGGGCACTCACGACATCCACACGCTGGTAGTTGGCGAGGCGGTCACCGGATTGCGTGCCTACATATAGCCCGGATAATTCATGAACGCAGAGACGCAGAGACGCAGAGTTGAGCAGAATAAGAAGTTAGTGGAATTCATTGAGAAAAGCTCATATACACAGTGTTAACGAGCGAAGTAAACATTCAGTAAACCCGTCCAGCCTGTTGTACCGCCGGCTTCCAGC
>JAGLWJ010000194.1 GCA_023133475.1 Phycisphaerae bacterium
GCCGGCATCCTGCCGGCTGGAAGCCGGCGGTACGATAGTGTCAAATGCTCCGTGGTGAATTACCCGGATTAGATGCGATTGCCCTGATGAAGAAGGCGGGTGGAACCCGCCCTACTGGGCGGCACCACCCAAAATCATAAAGAACCAGAAAAACACGCCCAATAAGAGATAGAGGAATTCCACTATAACCTCCTTAGTACTCTGCGATAACACCATCGTGCGTCGTGACGGCTAATCAACCCCCAGTTTTCGGGCGGCTTCGTCCAGAGTCCGGCAGATGTCAAGCCAGTGGTCCAGACGGGTTACCTCAAACACGCCCCCGACAAACGCCGACGGAGCCACCAGGACCACCTGGGCATTGCTGAGCCGGGCGTGGGTTACCACACTGATCAACGCCGCCAAACCCGAAGAGTCGATCATCTCCAACTTGCCAAGATCGATGATCAGCTTCGCCCCAGCCTCCGCCACCAGGGGATGTAGTTCGTTCTCATACTCCTGTGCATCGGTGGCCCGCCATTCCCCGATTAGCTTTGCGACAGGAATCACTCCCGAGTTGTCGATTTTCAAGACCATATCCGGTTCTCGATTTTGTTTCGCCGGCCCAACGCCTTGCTGCCGGTGTGCTATTTCTCCAGATTGCCAAGGTTACGGCGTCGCAAGAGCTTTCGCAACAACAGATAGTTTTCGCTTTTGAACTCGGTCACCTCGCCGGAGATGATAAACGTTGGGCTGTCGGCTGTGCCTTCCGCTTCGAGTGCCATCCGCTCCAGCAATTGGTTGGGCAACAGTTTCATGGGTGGTTCGGGGTGGCTTTCGCTGTAGCCCTCGAAGACGAAAACGTACCAGTCCCCATCCTTGGTCACCCGTCCGACGCGGTCCACCAGGAAGAACCCGTCCGGCAAACGTTGGCTGATTCCGGAACCTCGGGCATCATGTTCGGTGGTTTTTTCGTCGTACTCGCCCGAGGGTGTGATCGGCACGCGGGTGGGGCGGTCCTTTTGGAAGGCGTCGAGCAGGTCCTCGGCAGACACGCCCGGCGGCGTGCGGGTGGAGGAATCATCCTCACCACCGCTGGGCGAATGTTGTTCCTTGGCTTGGGTGGTGGGCTTGCTCGATGGTTTTGACTTAGGGTCCTCCGCCGTTGCGGAGATCGAAGCAACCGCACAAGCTATCCCAAGCAGCAGACCCAACACAGACCGCATGGTTGTTTGCATCATGACCACTCCAGAAGTCATGCACTATAATTCCACAGACGGGCTCATCCTGCCCCGATGGGCAAGCCGCGCCCTTACGGTTATCGACTTCGGGCTGCCTGACCCGTGAGTATTTCAAGAACCCGTCATTCAACCGTCCAGCATGATAATGGAAAATTGAGAATTGAAAATGGAAAATTGAGAATTGAGAATGGGCGCAAAGTGAGTTCTGCCCGCCGCGTGATGCCACAACGGCGGGTGAAACCCGCCCTACAGATGCGATTACACCGTTTTCTCAGTTTTACGCGCTCCCCTTCTACACGCTCCCCTTCGGGTCGCCGCTAAACGCTGTGGACTTGTCGCCGCTAAACACGCCGACGCGGTTGAGATCACCGCGCTTCTCCATTCTCCGCGTTAATGTTGTTCGACTTGAATCAGTTGCAGCAGTTCTCCGGCAGTCCGCACCAGCTTTGGGTCGGTGGAGTGGTCCACGATCCAGCGGAAGTCCTTGATGGCAGCGTCAAATTCGCCTTTTATGGCCTGGGCTTGCCCTCGACCGTAGTAGGCATATGCGTAGTCGGGTTTTAGTTCGATGGTTTTGTCGTAATCGGCAATGGCACCTTGCAGGTCTCCACCCTCTGCCTTGGCGTCAGCCCGACCACAGTACGGGTACGGATCGTCCGGGGTGAGGCGGATGACCTGGTTGAAGTCGGCAATGGCTCCGGAAAGGTCGCCGGTGGCTTCCTTGACGTCGGCACGGGCGCAATAGGCTTCGGCATGATCGGGGCTCAGGGCGATCACCCGGTTGTAATCGGCGATTGCCGCAGACAGTTGGCGGATATCTTCGTAAGCCCGCCCGCGGGCAAAACGTGCCTCGACATTGTCAGGGTCCAACCGCAGGGCAGCGGTGTAGTCGGCGATGGCGCCGGTCAGGTCCCCTTTGGCACGCTTGGCTTCGGCGCGGTTGGAGCGGGCGCTGTAGTTGTCCGCCCCCATCTGGATTGCCTTGCCGAAATCGGCGATTGCACTGGCGAGATCACCGTTGAGTTTCCTGGCTATCCCGCGGTGGTTAAGCAACTCGATATCCGCCGGGTCGAGGCGTATGGCCCGGGTGAAATCGTTGATTGCCCCGGAGTAGTCCTCGAGCTGCTGCCGGGCGTGGGCGCGGTGTTTGAATGCCGCAGCGTTGGGCGGATCGAGCCGGATAACCTCATCCAAATCAGCGATGGCTGCCGAGTGCTCGCCAAGCTCCAGGTGGGCCACGCCGCGGCGAAGAAAGTGTCGCGGCTGATCCGGTTGGAGCGTAATCGCCAGATCGTAGTCGCCGATCGCTCCGGACGGGTCGCCGGAAGACAACTTGCACTCGCCACGAAGGGCATAGACTTCGCCGCTTTTGGGTTGGAGTTTGACCGCCATGTCGTAGTCGCTCAGTGCCTTGCTGATTTCATCGGCTTGGTGGTTTGCCTTGGCACGCCGGAGGTACAGGGCGACTCTATCGGGGGCATGTTCCAAGGCTGCCGTATAATCCTCCACCGCACCGCTGAAGTTCTCCGTCAGAACGCGGATGTCACCACGTTTCATATGTGCCACCACGCTCTCCGGTGACAGTGTTATAACCTCGTCATAGCGTGCAAGAGCCGCCTGAAGATCGCCTTGCTCGAGCAACTTGTCAGCCAATCGCACAAGCCTCAGACCCTGAGAGTCGGCCTGGACAAACCGCGGCCTGATCACAAAAAAACCCACCACTCCCAAGACCACCAGCACCGGTGCAATCATCCACATCTTGAAAGGGCGTTTTGGGGGCGGTTTCCTGAGCTTGACCGAAAACGGATGCCGTTTGCCGCCCCTTTTGCTGTCTTTCTGTTGTATCATCTGTTTAATCCCTGCCATATGGTGCCCCGTATCGGATTTCGGCTTCTTGTGGTGCCCAGTTGACGTAAACCGCCGGGCAGTGTCCACCTCCCCCCGCACCGGTTGGTGGGTTACACCCGCCTACGGCGGGTTCCACCCACCCTACATCCGATACCTTTTTCATCGTTTCCACGGATTATCGGCCGAACCATCTGCGTTTTTTCGGCCCTTTACCTGTCGCCTCATTCTGCGCACCCCCACCAACCTGTTCGAGCAATTCGGCAACCGATTTGCCGCCGCCACCCAGACGGCGAAGAACCTTGATCTTGGACTGCGTTTCGGCATCGAGGCTTTTGAGCAGTTCCTCATCCGGGTCGATTGCCGGTTCCGTTTCGGGTTGAGTTTCAGGCTCGCCCACCACATTGGCTGATTCCTCGCCGGTGGTCATCTCTTGTGGTATAGGCGTGGTGCTTTGCTTGGGTTGGGCTGGGGCGGGAGCCTTCACCGCCGGCGGTTCGAGCTTGCGAGGCGCCCGCTCCGCCGGTGGGAGTTTGACGACCTTCTTCTCGGGCTTTTCGGAACCCTGTTCCACCTGAGCAGTGCGGCTTGATTGCGATTCCGGCTCCTCCGGCACAGTGGCGTGCTCGTCGGTAGCCGGCTCGCTATTGGCAAACTGCGCGTTTTCGGCTGCCAGGTGGCCCTCCAGTTCCGCAAGGGTGTCAGCCGCCTCGGATATCTCCAGTTTTCGCTGAGCCAGGGTGGCATTCATCTGCTCGAGTTCGTTGCGAAGTTTGGCGGTTTCGGGGGATTCGCCGCTATTCGCGTTAGTCGGTGTTTCTTCCTGTTGCTGCTCTTGCTCGTGCTTGAACTGCTGCCGTTGCTCGTCCAGGGCAGCCTCTTGGGTTGCGTATTGCTCCTGCCGAGTTTCGAGCCGGTGCTGCACCTCGCGGAGTTCATCTTCGCGGGCCTCGAGCTTGGTCATGCGTTCACGCAGGCCCTCGTCATGATCTTCCGCGACGGCCTTTGCCTGCTCGAAACGTTCCATCTCCGCGACGTGTTCGGCACAGGTTTTTTCAACCTGCTCTTGCTCGTGTTTGAACTGCTGCCGTTGCTCG
>JAGLWJ010000195.1 GCA_023133475.1 Phycisphaerae bacterium
GGCCCATTGCTTTAGCAGTGGGGGACGCGAATGCTTGACACGGTTCGCGTCCCCCAGGGCTAAAGCCCTGGGCCACCCGGCGGTGGCGGGTGGAACCCGCCCTACACCGACGGCGGGTGGAACCCGCCCTACAACCGGAAGTTTGCGAAAACAGGGCAATTTGCGGTAGGGTTGTGCCGACGAAAGGGAATATTCATGCGAGAGTTGATTCGCCCGGGTGATGTCTTTAATCAGGCATACCCTCAGTACCAACGGACGCGGGAGATGTCCATCGAGGAGATGCTCCTGGAGAACCGTATCATTTTTCTGCCAGGCCCGATTGTGGAGCGCTCCGCGAGCATTGCAATCATGCGCCTGCTGTATCTGGAGTCCATCAAGAAGGATCAGGAGATCAGCCTGTACATCAATTCGCCGGGCGGCTTGGTGGACCAGACGCTGGCTATCTATGACACCATCCGGTTCCTGAATTGCGAGGTATCCACTTACTGTATCGGGCAGGCTGCCAGTGGGGCGGCTATTGTCTTGATGTCCGGCGCCAAGGGCAAACGCTTCATCCTGCCACATGCCAAGGTCATGCTGCATCAGCCTTACGGCGGCATCACCGGTCAGGCGGAGGACATCCGCATTCAGGCTGAGGAGGTCATCCGCGACAAGGAGCGGCTTAACCGGATCGTGGCAGAGTGCACCGGGCAAAGCTATGACACGGTCTGCGAATACATCGAGCGAGATCGCTTCCTGAACGCCGAAGAGGCCAAGGAGTTCGGAATCGTGGACGAAGTGCTCAAGGAGGAGAAAAAAGGAGACAAGCAGAAATGATGTCAGCCATGAATCAACAGATCCCTTTCGTGATCGAGACCAGCGGGCGCGGCGAGCGGGCTTATGACATCTACTCGCGGCTCCTCAAGGATCGGATCATCTTTTTGGGCGGCGGGATGGACGACAGTTTGGCCAATGTGATTGTGGCTCAGATGTTGTTCCTCTCCAACGAGGACCCCAAGGCGGACATAAGCCTGTACATCAACTCTCCGGGCGGTTCGGTGTCGGCGGGGTTGGCCATCTATGACACCATGCAGTTCATCCGGTGCGACGTAGCGACTTATTGCGTGGGGTTGGCGGCGAGCATGGGTGCGGTGTTGCTGTGCGGTGGGGCCAGGGGCAAACGCTACCTGCTGCCCAACTCACGCATGCTCCTGCACCAGCCGCTGATCGGCGGGATCATGGAGGGCAGCGCCACGGACCTGGCTATCGAAGCCGAGGAGATCATCCGCCTGCGAAAACGGCTCTATGAAATCGTCTCCAGTTGCACCGGGAAACCGATCGAAGCGGTCGAGAAGGACTGTGACCGCAATCTCTGGCTGGACAGCCGCCAGGCACTCGACTACGGATTGGCCGACCAGGTTCTCGAACGAATGCCGGAAATAGCGTAGCGATGCCTGGATGGATCATTCGCGCCACACACAGCTAAAGCGAATATCTCACCGCGGAGCACGCAGAAAATGGAGAATTGAGAATGGAGAATTGAGAATGGAGAATGTGGGGTTGGTGGCGTTGCCCAGTTTCGACTCTTCCCCCCTTATCCTCATCTCTTCTCGTTCTTCTCTGCGCTCTCTGCGTCTCTGCGTTCATGAAAAGTCCGGGTTAGCGGCGACAATCCGTAGCGTTTAGCGGCTCCCCAACGGGGAGCGTGGGGCGTGAAGAACTGAGAAAACGGCGTAATCGCAGTTGTAGGGCGGGTTTCACCCGCCGCGCCATGCTCAGAAGGCGGGTAGAACCCGCCCTACTCGACTCCGGTTTTGATGCGGTAGGCGGCGCGGACCCATTCGTCGGCGCCGGTGAGGCCCGGGTGCAACTGAGCCGCCCGCTGGACCCAACGTTCCGCCTCCTGCCGCGAATCACCCCAAGCCACCAACACTTCCAGAGCATCATTCTGATCCTGGGTGAGGCTGGCCAACTCCTCGACCGCTGCCTCGTCCCCGAACACGAAATCGTCGATCTTGCCGCCCAACTCCGCCACGATGAGTTGAGCCGCCCGCGACCCGATCCCCGGCAACCGGGCCAACGCCTTGGTATCGCCGTTCTTGATCCACGCGGCAATTCGGGTCACCGGCTCAGCCAACGCCTTCAACGCCTTGCGCAAACCGATGCCTTTCACCGAAATGAAGTGTGTAAAGAATCGCTTGTCATCGGGGTAAACAAAGCCGATCAGCCGTGGGACCAGATTGCCCGAAGTCTGGTTGCCCTCGAGATACTCCAAAGTGTGCAGGGTGATCTCTCGCCCACGGCAGGCAGCCAACTCCCCAATGGCATACTGCGGTACGAGCACCTCGCGGGCGATACCGTCACGCTCGAGGACCACGTCGTTTTCGTGCACGTCGGCGATGATGCCGGTAATCCGTACGATCATGATAGACCAACCCGATTCACTTTCTCAGACATATCGCCTGCACAACACAATGCCACCGCCAAGGCGTCAGCCACGTCGTTCGGCTCGGGCATCGTTTGGAGCTTCAACTCGCGCATCACCGCTTTTTGGACCTGTCGTTTGCCGGCTTGGCCGTTGCCGGTCAGATAACGCTTGATCCGAGTTGCGGAGTAACCACGCACCTCAATGCCGTGCCGGGCTGCCACAGCCAGAATCACCCCACGCACATGCCCCATGATAACGGCGGTGCGCGGATGCCGGTAGTGGGCATAGAGCTTCTCCACCGCCACCACCGCCGGCGTATGCTGCTCAAGCAATCCGGAAAAGTCCGCTTCTATCGAAGCCAACCGGCACTCGAGAGCTTGCTGAGACGACGTGCGGCATACCCCGGCATCGACCACCCGTATGCCGCCTCGCCCAGCCTGCAGAACGGCATAGCCGGTGACGTTCAAACCAGGATCGATTCCGCAAATGTCCATGTATCCGCCGTAAAAATACGTGCTTCTCAAATCGTAGGGCGGGTTCCACCCGCCTTCTTGGCATGGTGCGGCGGGTGGAACCCACTCTACATCTAAATCAGTACCGCGACCGTAAGGGAGCGGCGGCGGGTGAAACCCGCCCTACTTGGTATAGTGCATAATGATAAACCATATGGGGAAAATGACCAACAAAAGCAGGTATGTTCCAGGGCCATCCTACCCATCGGCGGTGGTTTTGGTCTATAATCCGGTGTGGCGGGTGAAACCCGCCCTACCAGGGTTTGGGCGAAGAGAGTAAGTGAGCGACCGAAGTCTCTGCAAATTAAGGAGAGCATCGTGGGTGACGAAAACAGTGGGCCTAAAATTCAGGTGGACAGCGACTGGAAAGACGAAGCCCGCCGCGAAAAGCAACAACTGGCTGATCAGGAAGCCCAGGCCTCTGCCGCGGGTCCGTTGCCGGACCCCAATTTCCTCGAGATCGTAAACATGCTTGCCATGCAGGCAGCGGTCAGCATTGGCGGGTATCAACTGCAAACCGGCGAGATGGCTCCGCCGGACCTGCCGATGGCCAAGCATCTGATAGACATGCTCGACATGCTCGGCACCAAAACCAAGGGTAACCTGGCTGACGAAGAAAAGAAAGCCCTCGATAGCGTCCTGTACGAAATGCGCATGCGTTACGTCCAGGCATCGCAGAACCCGGCCCAGCCGCCAACCCCCGGAACATGAGGAAGAAGCTGTCAGCTTTCAGCTTTCAGCTTCAAGCCCCCCAAACTGATAGCTGATGGCTGAAAGCTGATAGCTGAGAATCACTATGCTGTTCCAACCGCCATTACCGTCTCGGTACGCCGAGATGACCCAAGAGCAGATGGCCGATGAGATCACGCGGCGTAGACGTGCGATTGGCCGACGCCTGGTTATCCTGGGGCACCACTATGAGCGGGACGAAGTCCTCCGCTTCGCCGACTTTACCGGCGACAGCCTGAAGCTGTCTCAAATCGCCGCGGAGCAAACTGATGCGGAGTTCGTGGTCTTCTGCGGCGTCCATTTCATGGCGGAGTCAGCCGACATCCTCACGGACG
The DNA here is from genome assembly GCA_023133475.1 of Phycisphaerae bacterium. GTDB lineage: Bacteria > Planctomycetota > Phycisphaerae > UBA1845 > UBA1845 > JAAEQG01. The sequence goes on from JAGLWJ010000195.1 coordinate 3,984, forward strand.
ATTCAGTTCGGGTTATTCTGCCGGACATCTCAGCCGGTTGTAGCATGGCTGACATGGCTGACCTCGACCAACTGGAGGAGGCATGGCGGTTTTTGGCTGATGCCACCACCCAGACCATCGCCCCCATCACCTATGTGAACTCCGCGGCGACCATCAAGGCCTTCTGCGGCCGACACGGCGGAGCATGTTGCACCAGCGGGAACGCCCAGCCGATACTCGAATGGGCGCTGAAGCATGGCGACAAGGTTATCTTTCTCCCCGATCAACACCTCGGTCGAAACACCGCCTACGCCATGGGCATCAACCTGAGCCAGATGGTGCTCTATGACCCCGAGTTGCCCGACGGCGGCCTTTCCACCGAGCAGGCGCGCTCCGCACGGATCATCCTGTGGAAAGGGTATTGCAGCGTCCACAGCCTCTTTACAGTCGAACAGTGCGACCATATCCGCCGAGTCGATCCGGACTGCCGGATCGTCGTTCATCCCGAGTGCCCGTGGGAGGTGGTGCAAAAGGCCGATCTGGCCGGCAGCACCGAGTTTATCATAAAGGCCATTGCCGAGTCGCCGGCTGGTTCGAGGTGGGCGGTGGGCACCGAGACTCATCTGGTCAACCGTCTTGCCGGGCGGCATTTGGATAAGCAGGTGCGCTCGCTGGCGGGCGTTCAGTGTCTTTGCACGACCATGTATCGCATCGACCTGGGGCACCTGCTCTGGGTGCTGGACGAGTTGTCCGCCGGGCGGATGACCAACCGCGTCATCGTACCGCCGGATGTCCGTGATGATGCCCTGGTGGCTTTGGAACGTATGTTGAAGAACGTCCCCTCCCAGCCGCAGGCTGCCAAGCCGCCTAGCCCGGATAATTCACCGCGGAGCACGCAGAGACCGCAGAGTTAAGCAGAATAAGAAGTTAGTGGAATTCATTGAGAAAAGCTCATATACACAGTGTTAACGAGCGAAACTGGTTATTTGAGTCGCAACTTCCTTCTCTGCAATACTCTGCGCTCTCTGCGTTTCTGCGTTCATGAATTATCCAGGTTTAGCGGCTCCCCAACGGGGAGCGTGAAAAAGGGGAGATGATAATACGGAGAACTGGGGAACAAAGAACTGAAAACGTTGCCAGGTCAGCATTTTCAATTTTTCATTTTCCATTTTCCATTCCGTCAGTAGGGCGGGTTTCACCCGCCGTTGTGGCATCGCGCGGCGGGTAGAACCCGCCCTACAGGTTTGGTTGCTCCCTTACGGTCGCGGCACTGATTTTGGGGTCGATCATTTTTTTCGCCGACCTCATCCGCGAGTTGCCGATGGGAATGTATATAGGACTGAGCCGCAATTTCCCGCACATTGCGGTGCTGAAGGCGGACATATACTGAGACAGGCATTATCATGTGCACCGCAACACTCGAGAGCCCGACCTATTCCGGGGTTGGCCCCGGGGCTGCCACCGAAGCTCCGGCGGAGGAGCCGGTTGTCAGTGCCGAGAAAATACTGCTACCAGTGGATTTGCTCGACGGTGGCGAGGTTGTCATTCTGGCTCTTAAGCCCTCCTTGTGGTTTGTGCTGTTCGATTCGGCTAAGTGGATGGTGGCGGGTGTGGTGCTGATAGTGGGCGCCGCTCTGGCTGGCGGGCGCATGGAAGGGGTTTCCTATTTGACACTGGCCCAGGGGACTATGCTGGTGGTGGCTTGTCGGGTGGCGGTTGCATTGTTGCGTTGGGTGTCCCGCTTTTACGTGTTGACCGACCGGCGGGTCCTGCGTATCCACGGTGTGCTGCGTGCCAACATCCTGGACATAGCTTTGACCGACATCATCAACACTCGCGTGACGGCGCTTTGGCATGAAAGGCTGGCTGGTCTGGGCACGTTGCGCTTCGCCTGTCAGTCGGCGGAGCAGAATAACACCTCGTGGTGCCACCTCGCCAAGCCTGACGAGGTCCACTCTCAAGTCCGCCGTGCCATCGAACGTGCCATCGACCGCCGACATCACGGGTAGGGCGGATAATTTATGAACGCAGAGACGCAGAGAAGAACGAGAAGAGATGAGGATTAAGGGGGGAAGAGTCGAAACCGGGCAACGCCGCCAACCCCACATTTTCCATTTTTTGCGCTCTCTGCGGTCTCTGCGTGCTCCGCGGTGAAATATCCGGGCTAACTTCTTATTCTGCTCAACTCTGCGTCTCTGCGTCTCTGCGTTCATGAATTATCCGGGTTAGCCCATCCATCGCCGATTGCGGTAACATTTTGTTTTTCAATAGATTGCGCCGATATCGGCGCAATTTGTGTTAAAGGTTCGCATTTTATTGTTGACAATTTGCCGATATGTTTGGTATATAAAACGAAGGTTTGCGTACAATGCTCCAAAGTAGGCAGTGGGACTCGTGGACGACATTTGGAAACAATTCGAGCAAAACCCTATATCGCATTCGGCAGCGCACCATATCGTCGCTATTGTCGAACTGCTTGAGCGTAATGGATATGCCCGGGTTTCCGATGTGGCCAAGCTGTTGAACATCACACGTGGAAGTGCCTCGCTAACGCTGAAGTCGCTCAAGCAGCGTGGGTTGGTGGCTGAGGACGAGAACCGCTTTTTGAAACTCTCCGATGAAGGGGAGACGGTGGCCTCCTCGGTTCGCGGGCGCGCTTTTTTGATACGCCGGTTCTTCATGGACGTTCTGGACCTTCCGTCCGAGGACGCCGAAGTCGATGCGTGCAAAATCGAACACCTGCTGAGCCTGGCTACGGCAGAACGACTTGCTCAGTTTCTGCGTTACTTCTGCGCGAAGGATTCTATCGCGGTGGCATTCCGCGAAGGCTGGGAGCAATACGAGGGTTCGTGCGATTGGGCCTCCACAGATTCCGCAGTTTGCCAGATCGAGCGTATCGCAAAGCTGGCTTGCGAGGTAAAGGCGCAGGATTCAGAGCAAGGCTAGCATAAGGAGACTGGAATCATGGAGAAGCATCAAGTGCAAGATAAGAAAACCACGGATTCGGTTTCGCTACGTTCGTTGCGGGCGGGCGATGCCGGGCTGGTCACCGCCTTGCGTGATTCAAGTAGTGCAGCCCGCCGGTTGGCTGAGTTTGGCGTGATCCGGGGTACGACTCTGGAAGTCCTCCGTGCTGGTGCCCCGTGTATTGTTCGCGTCGATCATACGCGTTTGAGCCTTGGGGCATCACTCCAGGATGGCATCCTGCTCTCGCCTCTTGGATGATGTGGATGTGACACAACCACGCACAAGCGTAGGGCGGGTTCTACCCGTCTTCTTTACAGGTGGCGGGTGGAACTGGATGGGTGACCCATCGCTTTAGCGGACGGGTGGCCCATCGCTTTAGCGGTGGGGGACACGAATAGTCAGCCGATTCGTGTCCCCCACGGCTAAAGCCATGGGCCACCCAGCCTCATCGCTTTAGCGGTGGGGGACACGAATAGCCAGCCGATTCGCGTCCCCCACAGCTAAAGCCATGGGCCACCCGGCACCGGAACCAGCCGAGGTCTGTAGCATGTTTGTGGCTTTGGTGGGCAATCCCAACACGGGCAAGACCACGGTATTCAATGAATTGACCGGATACCGCCAGCGAGTGGGCAACTATCCCGGCGTCACCGTGGAAAGGAAAACCGGTCGCCTGTCACAGAGCGGAGACTCCAGGCCGACCGTGGAAGTCATCGACCTGCCCGGCGCCTACGGGTTTTCAGCCCAGTCCCACGACGAAATAGTAGTGATTGACACGCTGACCGGGCGCGGGGAACAGCAGCGCCCAGACCTGGTGGTCGTGGTGGTGGACGCGGTCAACCTGCGTCGCAACCTGTTTCTGACCAGTCAGGTCCTGGAGCTTGGGGTCCCGGTGGTTGTGGCCTTGAACATGGTGGACCTGGCCCAGTCCCGCGGTATCGGCGTTGACGCTAAGGTTCTCAGCAACGCACTTCAGGTGCCGGTGGTGCCGGTGGTGGCCAACAAAGGCCAGGGAATCGACGCCCTCAAACAGGCCATCGTCGATCACTTGGGCGACTCCCCGCCCGGCAGTCATCCGCCCATGCCCCCGGAGATCGTCGGCGAGATCGCCGACTTGCAAGCCACCCTCCAGCAGCAGGTGACAACATCCGATGGGGCGGCCCTTTCGCACGTCGAACTGCTGCAAATCCTGCTGGAACCGGGCGGATATGGCGAGAGGCGGCTGCTGGAGCAGTTCAATGTTGACATCACCTCCGAGCTGGCCCGGCGGCGGGCGCGGTTGGAGTCAGCCGGTCTGGACCTAAGCCACGTCGAAGCCGAGGTGCGTTATCGCTGGATCGAGGACATTGTCTCCCGTGCGGTGGATTCCCGGCAGGCACGGGTGGTTTCGAAATCGGACAAGGTGGACCGGTTGGCTACGCATCCGGTCTTCGGGCTGCTGCTGGCTGGTCTGGTCATGGGGGCGGTCTTCCAGTCGATTTATGCCTGGTCCGCCCCGCTGATGGAGTTGATCGACGCAGCGTGTGGGACGCTGGGCGAATGGGTGGGCGGCCCGCTGTCGGAGGGGGCGTTGCGGAGCCTGCTGGTCGATGGGGTGATCGGCGGCGTGGGGTCGGTGTTCATTTTTCTGCCGCAGATCATGATCCTGTTTCTGTTCATAGCCGTTCTGGAAGACTGCGGTTACATGGCTCGGGCGGCGTTTCTGTTGGACCGGGCCATGGCGTTTTGCGGGCTGAACGGCAAGGCGTTTATTCCGCTGCTGTCGTCGTTTGCCTGCGCCGTGCCTGGGATAATGGCCACCCGCACTATCGAGAATCGGGCTGACCGTTTCGTGACCATCCTGGTGGCTCCGTTGATGAGTTGCAGCGCTCGTTTGCCGGTGTACGTTCTGCTGATCGCGGCATTTATTCCAGCCAGCCCGTTGCTGGGTGGCATCGTGGGTTTGCAGACGTTGGTGCTGATCGCCATGTACATGGTGGGCATCGTGGTGGCGGTTGTGGTGGCGCTGTTCCTGCGGCGGGTAGTGTTCAAGGAGCGAAGCCGCGCGTTTTTGATGGAGCTTCCGTCGTACAAATGGCCTTCTCCAAAGACCGTGCTCTATCGCGTCTATGAGCGTTCTCGTGAGTTTGTGATTCGGGCGGGCACGATGATCTTTGCGGTGACGATTTTGATTTGGGCCTTGGGCTACTATCCACGCCCGTCGTCCATCGCCGCCGGGTTCGAGCAGCAGCGGGCTCAGATCGAAGCCAAGCACAAGGAATCCACGGAAGCAATCCTCGCCACTGCCGACGCGGAGGAGATCAAAGCCATCCATGATGCAACTCAGTCTGAACTACGTTTGTTGGAGCGTGAGCAGGCTGGTGCTTATTTGCGTCAGAGTTTCCTAGGCCGGATCGGTCAGGCCATCGAGCCGGTTGTCGAGCCGCTCGGCTGGGATTGGAAGATAGGCACGGCGGTGATTGCGTCGTTCCCCGCCCGCGAGGTGGTCATCGCGACGTTGGGCACGATTTACAACTTGGGGGAAGGCTGTGACGAGGAATCCACCGACCTTCGCCATGCCATGCAGGCGTCCAAGCGGCCCGATGGTAGCCCTGTTTTCACCGTGCCGGTTGCCCTGTCGATAATGGTGTTTTTTGCCCTGTGCATGCAGTGTGGGGCGACGTTGGTGGTGATCAAACGCGAGACGAACTCGTGGCGTTGGCCCATCTTTACTTTCACATACATGACTGCGTTGGGCTATCTGGGCGCCTGGGGCACCTACCACATCGTGGCAAGGTTTGTGTAGCGGGAGCGGATAGTGGGTTTGCAGGATGCCCTGGTTATTGTGATCGTCGCACTGGCGGCTTTGCACGTCGTTCGCCGGGCGTGGAAGGCGCTGACCAGCCGCTCCACCGGTTGCGAACGCTGTTGCCGAGCGCGGCGGGTTCAGGTGCCTTAACCTTGGATATTTCACCGCAGAGCACTTGGCGCAGCCTTTGGCCACAACCAAAGGGGACAAGAGAGGGATCCGCAGATTGCACAGATTGACAAAGAAATATAGCCGAATCTATCCTTGCTATCTCCCCACCATTCTCTCGCAAGTCTGCGTAATCTGCGTAATCTGCGGTAAACATTCAGTGAACCCATGGCAGGTT
>JAGLWJ010000196.1 GCA_023133475.1 Phycisphaerae bacterium
CACCCAACCATGACCCTCCCGACCGCCCACACATCAATAGTGTGCAGAAAGGGAATATAGGCATGACCCCTCATGATTGGAAGCGCAACTTGGCAGGATTGCAGGATTCGACTATTTTGATACACCTATTCCAGTGTAAAAGCGGGGCGCCGCGGCTGGAATGGCGTGAATGAAGCCTGCTCACCTTATTCTGTTGCCCCCCCTTGCTGCGGTCCGGAGCCATTTTCGGAAGGTCAAGGTATAACGAATGGTCGAGGCTTTGGGAGTTCTTGTCAGCGGACTGGCAGCCGGCACACTCGGAGGTCTGCTCGGAATTGGTGGGGGGATTATTTTGGTGCCCTTCCTTCGCTTTTGTGTGGGGCTGTCCCCTGCCCAGGCAGCCGGCACCTGCGTTGTGGCGGTGTTCTGCACGACTTTATCGGGGAGTTACCGACACCATAAACTGGGGCATGTCAACATCAAATCGACTCTTCCGGTGATTGCGGCAGGGGTGGTCGCGACGAGCGTTTTCTCAATCCTTTTTCTGTGGGCGGCGAAACAGGAACACTGGCTGGACCTCGGAACCGGTCTGGTGTTTTCATTGATTTCAGCCCGCATGATCCTCGAAGGGCTCTTCGATGCCCGACGCAAGACCGCCCGGCAGGTCGACACGAATCAAATACGAGGCCCACTCCTGCATAAGGTGGCCATTGGCACAGCCGGTGGAGTGCTGCCCGGTTTGCTCGGAATCGGGACCGGCGGGATCATGGTTCCCGCATTTACGCTGATTTTGAAAGCACCGATCAAGACTGCGGTTGGTTGTTCCCTGACCTGTTTCTCTGCGAATGCTCTAATCAGTTCGGCATTCAAATTCTCCCAGGGTTTTGTCAACCTGGCGGTTGCCGGCCCCGCTTGTGCGGGGACTCTGGTGGGAGCGTATCTAGGTGCAACATTGAACAGGAAATTCCCTCCGGCAGCACTGAAAATAATATTTGGCGTCACGTTTGCGTATGTCTCACTCAAATTCATTCTATCATTCCGCGGAATTGGAATATGAGCATGGCAGGCCCGCCGAGGAGACCATCGATCAGCCCGGATAATATATGAACGCAGAGACGCAGAGGGCGCAGAGTTGAGCAGAATAAGAAGTTGCGAGCAGGTTGTAGGGCGGGTTCCACCCGCCTTCTTGCCATGGCGTGGCGGGTGGAACCCGCCCTACATCCGCACCTCTGCTGTTTTCAGCCCCGAAGGGGCGCAGGTTTTTAGCCACGGGCGTCAGCGCTCCCGTGTCCCAGGGCTTGCGCCCTGGGCTATTAACCGTCGTCCCTTCGGGACTGTTAGCGAGACAAACACTTCCGCCAGAAGCTCTGCACAGCCACCGAACCGCAGATGACACGGGTTCACTGAATATTTAACGAGCGAAACTGGTTATTTGAGTCACAATTTCCTTCTCTGCCCTCTCTGCGCCTCTGCGTTCATAAATTACCCGGGTCAACCGCGACGGATCGGCAATATGGACGGCAGGTTTGCAACCTGCCCTACTCTACGCGGTCAATTGTCTCGAGGCTGGTGCTTCTCCAGGCGGGCTCTTAGGAGCTTGGCACGCTTGATACTGCGCTGTTCGCCGCTCAGCTTCTCCTGGTGAATCTTCTGGAGATGGGCAGGTTGAGTCTGAAGCAGAAGTTCGTTGATAGTCTGAACGTCAACGTGCTTGAAACGCCCCATGGCTACGCCCATCCGGATGTGAGAGAGCAGGAACAAGGCCTCCTCGCTGCTCATGGCCCGGGCGTTTTTGAGGATTCCGTAGGCCCGCCAAATCTTGTCGTCCAACTGATAGGGGCGTTCCCTGGCCATTGCCTCTCGCACCTTCAATTCGTACTCGACCATTTTAGGGATAATGGTTTTGCCGAACTCGTCGATGATCTCCTCTTCCGTGCGCCCCAAGGTGACCTGATTGGACACCTGATAGAAGTCGCCGACGGCGTCGGTCCCCTCGCCGTAGATGCCACGCACCGCCAGCTTCATGTCGTGAGCGGCACGGAACACGCGATCAATTTCCTTGACCAGTTTCAAAGCCGGCAAGTGCAGCATCACCGAAACCCGCAACCCCGTCCCGACATTCGTGGGGCAGGCTGTCAGATAACCGTAGCGCTGGTCGTAGGCGTATTCGATCTGCTTCTCCAGCGACAAATCGATGTCGCGGATTTCCTCCCACAAAGCCTCGAGCCGCAACCCGCTGCGCAGCACCTGAATCCGCAGGTGGTCCTCCTCGTTGACCATCAAAGCCTGGCGCTCACTGCCGGACACCGCCACCCCACGGGCCCCCTCGCCATGGGCATGCTGGCGGCTGATCAAGTGCCGCTCGACCAGAACCTGGCGGTCCAGTTCGGAAAGCTCCTCGAAGTCCGCGATGAAGATGTCCTTGCCTATGGGCGAAGCGGTGATGCACTCGGACAACTCGCGGTAAAGCTTACGCTGCTGCGACTGATCCGCTCGGGAAAGGAACGGATAACCTTTCAAATTGCGGGCCAGGCGAATGCGCGACGAAATCACCACTTCGGACATGGGCCCTTCACCGCGCAACCACTCTCCGGTTTGCCTGGTCAGCTCGTCAATCCTCGACATTGCTCAAAACTCTGATCTGGTCGCGCAGCCTGGCTGCCAGTTCGTAATCTTCATCCTCCACCGCCCGGTCCAAATCCCGGCGGAGCTGGGCAATGGCCGCCCGGGCACGCGCATCGGGACCGCTGTCCCCGGGCTTCTTGCCGACGTGCTCGGTATGGCCATCGTGGGTACGCTCCAGGAGGGGAACAAGTAGTTTCTCGAAAACGGAATAGTCGTTGGGGCAACCCAGCAGACCACTATTGCGAAACTCGGCAAAACTGAGACCGCATTGCGGGCAGGTGAGGCGGGCCAGTTCCTCGACCTTCATGCTCTGATCGACGAATTTCTCCAGCAGTGAGGTGAACCCGGATTGTTGCTTGAGGGTCAGGCCTTCCTCCTCCGCGCAAGCATCGCAGAGGTGTCGTTCGCGTGGTTCTTCGCCGGTGCATTCGGTCAGGTGGACGGTTGCCCGAGCCTTCTGACAGCGTTGGCAGCGCAGTTCCATGGTTCGATTCTCCCTGACGGCATCCAGGTTAGTCCCGTAACCCACCCATATATCATCTTAGATGCCACCCTACAGATCGTCAAATCAGTCGGGAACATGCAATTATATGAGCCTGTCCCCATGTCGCCCATACCCGGCGGTGCATCCGGGAGCTTCGGTGACCATTACCCGATAAAGGCGTTCGTCACCGTCGCGTTTCCGCAGTATGGCATCGAAGATCACACGGGCGACATGCTCGGCAGTCGGATTGAGACCCTGCATGGCTGGGCAATGATTGAGATCGGCTCCCTCGAACTCACGGAGCACGTGGTGCAAATCGGACTTAGCCGCCTCGAAATCAATCAGCAGGCCGCACTCGTCCAACACCAAGCCCACAAACCGCACCACCACCCGCCAATTGTGGGTGTGGGCGGGTTCGACGGTTCCGTCGGGCATGTGCACCGCGTGTCGGGCGGTGAACGTATCCTCTACCAGGATTTCATATGTCATCATAGTTGGTGACGGCAGCTCTTTAACCCGGATATTTCACCGCGGTCGTCATGCCGCCTTCGGCGGCATCCGGAAACCATAAAAATGGCCTTTTCCAGAATAGAGGATCGCGCTTCTCCGCGCTAGGCCCGGCATTTATGCCGGGTAAGTGATGCCTCATTTTTCCCCCTTTCCTTTCCCCCGCCGCCGGAGGCGGCGGGGGAAAGGAAAGGGGTTATTGCTTCGCCCTTTCAACCCGGCATAAATGCCGGGCCTAGCGCGGGTTATTCATCCATCATACAGACGTAGGGCGGGTTCCACCCGCCGTACCGTGCCGAGAAGGCGGGTAAAACCCGCCCTACTAAAGCATCCCCAACTGCCACATTAGGAAGACCCAATCCTCGCTCTGGTTTTGAATCCGCATGGTAAGCGGTTTTCCGGCTCCGTGCCCGGCTTTGCGCTCGACGCGGATGAGGATCGGACGGGAACCTGCGGTGGCCTCCTGCATACGCGCAGTCATTTTATAGGCGTGGCAGGTGGCGACGCGGTTGTCGGCTTCGGCGGTTACGATCAGCGTGGCTGGATAATCGACCCCATTCTTTACGTTATGATAGGGCGAGTAGGCACGTAGCCATTTGAACTCCTCGGGGTCCTGCGGGTCACCATATTCATGCACCCACTGAGCCCCCATGCCAAACTTGTGGAAGCGGAGCATGTCCATCAGCGGAACCTGTGCCAGGGCAGCCTGAAACAAGTCAGGCCGCTGAATGACCGCCGCCCCGACCAGCAACCCGCCATTGCTCCCACCTTTGCACGCCAGCTTTTGCGGGCTGGTGTAGCCCAGTTCGATCAGTTTCTCGGCGGCGGCGTAGAAGTCGTTAAAGCTGTTCTGCTTGCTCTCTCGCCTGCCGCCGTCGTGCCACTGTCGGCCCAGTTCGCCGCCACCGCGGATGTTGGCCAACACCCACACCCCTCCACGCTTTAAGAACGGAAGAATCCGCGGGCGATAACGAGGATAAAGCCCCACATTAAAACCGCCATATCCGTAGAGCAACGTGGGGTTGTTGCCGTCCAGCTTCACATTCTTATTCGCCACCACGAACATGGGCACATTGGCCCCGTCTTTGGACCGGCACCAGATTTGCTTGGTCTCGTACCGGCTCAGATCAACCGGGCAAGCCCGCTGGTGAAGCTTTTCGAGCCGGCGAGCACCGAGGTCATAGCGATAGGTGGTGGTGGGGACAACCCAGGACGAGAAGGTGAAAAACAGCCCCGGATCATCCAACTCACCGCTAAAACTGGAGACCGTCCCGATGCCCGGCAGTGAGATTTCCTCACGAAAGCTGCCGTCCAGATCATAGACCAGCAACCGCGAGTGCACGTCCTCGATGAGGTGAACGACCAATTTGCGATCCACTACGGCAAAGTCCTCAATTACCCCCTTCTGCTGAGGGACCAGGTCTCGCCAGTGGTCGGGGCCTGGATGGGCTACGGTCGTGTCGCAGATGCGGTAGCGCGGAGCCTGATAGTTGGTGAGCAAAAATAGCCGCCCGTCCACCACATCACCCCGGGTAATCGCGTCAAGCCCGTCAGCCACCGGCTGCAAGGGTGCGGTGCTGTCCAGTTTTCCGAAGTGGAGATCGTTTTTGGCAGGGTCGCGGTAGAAGTTGAGCAGCACATACTTGTGGTCGCTGGAGGAGTAAGGGCGAGGCTCCTCGTCGATCGGCCGACCCTTGCCCCAAACATAGCGGTCCTGGCTATAGTCGGTGCCGAGTTGGTGATAGTAGACCCGCATGTGAAAGTTTTCCTCGCCGGCTGGCACCGTGGCGGGGTCGGGGCAGCGGTTGTAATAAAAGCCGGTTCCCGCACCATCCCAGGCCACCGAACAGTACTGTGTAAATGGAATAACGTCCGTCAAATCCTTCCCGGTTGTGACATCGCGGATGTAGAGCGTACTCTTTTCCGACCCGCCCGACGATTTGCCGTAAGCAACCAGCAAACCATCAGGCGACGGGAACCACCAGTCCATCGCCACGATGCCGTCCTTGCTGAAGGTGTTGGGATCGATGGCCACACGCGGCTGGGCCTGGTAGTCGCCCTCGCACCAGAACAGCCTGGCATGATTCTCCAGCCCTGTTCGCTTCATCAGAAAGTAACGATTCCGGTGCGGGTAGAGGTTTGAGACCGAGTCCACCCCGTAGACCGCCTCCAGTTCCCCGGCGATTTCCTCCCGAGCCCCGTCAAAACGGGCCAGGCTCTGCCGGGTCAGGCGGTTTTGTTGTTCGACCCACGCCTGGGTTTCGTCGCTCTGCTCATCTTCGAGCCAACGGTAGGGGTCAGCCACCGTAACCCCGTGCAGCGTCTCTGCCGCATCAACACGTTTGGCAGTGGGGTATGCACCCAAGCCTGCCGGGTCTTGCTGCCGGCCGGCGGAGTGTGGTTGGGAACATGAAGCCAGAACAACAACCAGCAACAAGCACGCACACACCCCAAAGAACCCGCGGCGAGGGTCAAGCAACAGTCCGTCGAACATTAAGGCTCTCCTTCGTATTCGGGGCTACAGTTCTCTCCAATCGCCTCGATCGTACCACAGCCGAGCCATTGCGAACATACAGCCCCCAAGTCATAATGCCATCTGAATGTAGGGTGGGTGGAACCTCGCGTAGCGAGGTGGAACCCACCAACCAGGGATGAGTCCAAGGTCCCGTTGGTTTCTGACTTTGGACCAGGGACTTTGGGCTTCTTAGCCTGTGCGGTGGGTTGCGCTTCGCTACGCGAAGCTCCACCCACCCTACAGCTAATCACAAAGGAGTTTTGCACATGAAACTGAGAAGACGGAAACTTGCGTTGGCTGTCCTGATCGTCGGCACGCTTACTCATGCGGCGATGGCTGACTTGTTCAGCCCGTTCAGCTTTAGCTTTGCCAACAGCTTTATGAACAGCGTCTTTCTGTTTCCGTTTCTGGGCGGATGTTTCTAGCCCTACGATTGGCCGCTCCCTCACGGTCGCGGTACTGAAGTAGGGCGGGTTCCACCCGCCTTCTTCGCAACATGTGTCTACCCGCCGCGCCGTCCAAGAAGGCGGGTGGAACCCGCCCTACATCCCTCATCCCTCATCTGCCGTGTGGGTATCATTCTTTTTCGGAGGCGGCTCGGAGCCTTCCGTTTTCTTGCGGGGCTTGCTGCTGCGTTTTCGCCGGCGTTTTCGCCGGCGGGCGGGCTTTTCGCTGTCGGATTCGGCAGCCGCGGTTTCCTCAGCCGGCGGTTTGACTTTGGAGGCCGGCTTGTCGGCGACCTGTGCGGGAGGCTTTGAGGCGGCTTTACCCGGTTTGGGCGCCGCTCGCGGGCGCTCCGCCGCCGCCTTTGGGCGGGGACGGTGAGGTTTCGCGTCACCCAACCCGTCCACCTCTTCGAGCGGGACCGTGACCAGAGCACCACTCTCAATCTGCACCCGCAAAAGCTGGGTAAGAATTTGCCGGCTGACCACGACACCATCGGCGTGTGCGGAAGAAACCCTGGTGCCGATCCTGGGAAGTTTGCGGTCGAGTTCCTCGTACCCAATATGCTCGTATCGCAGGCAGCATTTGAGCCGACCACAGCGACCCGAAACCTTCGACGGGTCCAGGGTGGCCTTTTGCATCTTGGCCATCTTCATGCTTACCGGGCGCAACGTCTTGAGAAAAACCTTGCAGCAGCATTCCCGCCCACAAGTCTCATAGTCGCCCAGCAACCGGGCCTCATCACGCACACCAACTTGACGCATCTCGATGCGGGTTTGATACTCGCCGGCCAACTCCTTGACCAACACCCGGAAGTCCACCCGACCCTCAGCCAAAAAGTAAAAAACAACCCGCTCACCACCGAACAGATGCTCACATGCAACCACCCTCAAGGGAAGCTTCAAACGGTCAGCCACCCCCTGACAGAATTGCTGTTTCTCCTCGGTTCCGGCTCGCAGATGGGCATCCTCATGCAGGTCGTCGGGCGTTGCCTGGCGCAGAATCCGACCGCAACCATGTTGGTAACACTCCGGGCCACTATTGTCGATATAGGTTTGGATCTGCTCACGGCTAACACGAGGTTGGCGCTGTGAGCAGGTCAGTGCGACTTGCTCCCCAATCTCGATCCCACGGTGTGTCTTTACGATCACCTTGCCGCAATGCTCAAGTTCCAAATTCGGCGAATAGGTGAACTCGCCCAGATGATTCATGTACCCGTAGCGAATCGCGATCGTCGGGTAAACTCTCTCAGGCTGGTTGTTTCGGTTGTTCGCGTTGCCCCCGTTGTTGTCGGGGGTGTCCGCTTCGAGGTTATGGTTGTCGGCCATGCTCATGGTCCCGTGGGGTTAAGCTCCCCGGGCTTGGCGGAGAGCCTGCCGCGCGGTGATTCACCCGGTGCAGAGCGTGTTCAAGATAGTTTGAAAGTCCTGCTTGCCCCGCAGCCCCACGAACTTTTCCTTGATCTCGCCGTCCTTGAAGAGCAATACGGTCGGAAGAGCGCTGACTTGGTATCGTGCGGAGACCTCGCGGTTGGCATCGGTATCGACCTTGCCGACCTTGATCTTGCCGGCATACTCATCGCCCAATTCGTCGATGACAGGGCCTAACGCTTTGCATGGTGCGCACCACTCTGCCCCAAAATCAACCAGTACCGGAGTCTCGGATTTAAGCACCTCTTCGTCAAAATTGACGTCCGTGAAAGTCTGTGTGTTTACGCCAGCCATCTCATATCCTTTGAGTCAATAACGTTGTTCATCCACTGCCGATTAACGAGGGCCGGATTCTATGCCTCTGCTCGCAGGCGGTCAACCAAGCGGATTTCACCTGCTCCGCACATGTAGGGCGGGTTTTACCCGCCTTCTCGCATGTAGGGCGGGTTTTACCCGCCTTCTCGCGTGTAGGGCGGGTTCTACCCGCCTTCCTGGACAGCGTAGCGGGTAAACACATACCGCAAAGAAGGCGGGTGGAACCCGCCCTACGTTTGATCGGCGGGTGGAACCCGCCCTACAATTGCCCTCCGTCGCTTGGGCCTGGGGCGCGACTTCCAGCGGCGATGAATCCAGAGGTACTGGCTTGGCTCTACCCGGATCAACTCCTCGATGGCAGCGGTGTATTCCTGGGTGATCCAACGTAGGGGGTCCTCCTGGTCACGCCATTGGTGGGGATGGATCACCCGCTGTGCCCCCACCTCATAGCGGAACGAGTTCCCCACACGACGGGCATACCCGACAATAATGGGGACCTCCCTGGCCATGGCCAACAGACCGATGGATTTGTAAGTCGAAGCCTGGCAACCGAAGAAATCCACAAACAAGCCCTTGCTGCCGGCGTCCTGATCGGCGATGAAGCCGAGAGCGGCACCACTACGGAGGATGGATTCCGCTTCGGTGATTGCCCCTTTCTTGTAGAGCAACTGCAATCCGCTACGTCGCCGGGTCTCCACCAGAAAACGGTTCAGGTAGACGTTGTCCAGCGGGCGCATGATCGCCACCACGTCAAAACCCAGAACCGCCAACAAAAAACCGGACAACTCCCAATTACCATAGTGACCGGTCAACAGCAGAGCCCCCTTGTTCTGCAACAGCAGGCTGAGGGACTCATTCATGTTGACCAGGCGGATATACTTCCGCCAGGTCCATTCATTTATCAGCCGCGGGGTGAAAACGAATTCCATCACCCACATAGCCTGCTGCTGCAAACAGCGTAAGGCCAGGCGATCGATCTCTGTGGGGCTCAGGCTGTCGCCCAAAGCGGTCCGCAGGTGTCGGCGGGCTCGTTCGCGGTGGCGAGGTGTAAGGTGCCACCAGAAGGTGCCCAACAAGCGGGCGGTCCGCAGGTTCCATTCCAGCGGGAACATCAGCAAAATCATGCAGATAACCCGCACCAGGACGTAGGCCAACCAGGCGGTGATGCCATCATCTCGTTTCATAATCGCACCAGCTTACCAGACACAGCAGGATTGGTCGGGTGGCCTATGGCTTTAGCCGTGGGGGACACGAATGCCTGACACGATTCGTGTCCCCCACCGCTAAAGCGATGGGCCACCCACCTCTTGCCTTATTACCCTGCGTACTCCTGCGCAAAGGCGGCGAAGTCCGCCAGATCGACGTCGCCGTCGTCGTCCAGATCGGCATCGACTCCCGGTGGGCAAGTGCCGGCGGAGCCAGCCTGTGGGCCGTTCAGACAGTTGGTGAAGATGGCCAAGTCCGCCAGGTCCACGTCACAATCCTGATCGAAATCCGTCGGCAGCTTGTCCACGCGGACGTCACAGACGTTCACCACGATGTACTCCTCGGGATCGACGTTGCCATCGGAGTTGACGCTCGGCGGCACCTGATATTCCCACAACAAACTCGACCCGTCGCCGGTGGGATACAAAGCCACCGCCAGGTATACCTCGGTCGGCACTGCCCCAAACTCTTCGGTGAGGCTGACGATACCTTCGAGATAACCGCTACCGCCGCCGGTGGCTGATCCTGCGCCGGCACCGGCATCGAACCAGCCGCTCCAATCGCTATCGTTCTCGTTTCCGAGATAGGCGTCCCAGTCGGCCACCGTGCCCGCCTTGGCCCAGGGATGACCGCGCATGTACCCCGGCGGGTTGGCCAGGAAGACGAAGTGGTCGTTGCCTTCCCCGGCATCGGCAGTGGCGACGTAAAGAACATCGTCGATTACCCCAACGTACAGTTCCATCCCGCTGTTGGAAGCCACCAGTGTGGCAGCCGCGTCCAGGGCACCGTCCATCTCCCATTCGTTCTCGGGCGGCTGCCCGCCGGTGACTGTAAAGTGCCAGTCTTGCCCGCCGTTGTTGTCCCAGGCACCCGCCCCATCGTTGAATACCATATCCAATTGCGTCGCGCTGGACAGCACCGCGACCGTTATCTCCCACACCTCGTCCTGGGCATTCCAGGTCATCGCCGGGTCGGGGGACACCACCGGATTCCACCCATTGAAGCCGTAGTGCAGATAAACCTGAGGAGCACCAGCCAACACCCTGCCGACAGGATTATAGGATATGGTGACGTCCTGGCCTGCGACGGCGGGATCGGGGTCAATCTCGACCGCATCGCCAGGCCCACTACCGGACCCGTCGCCGATGTACACGTGTTGGATCGGGCTCTTGCGAACATAGCCCTTCCCGTCGGCGGCTTCGACGTAATAGTCGATCAATACCTCACGCAGGCCGGTGACCTGAACGTAATACTCGTCCGCGATGTAAGCCGGCAACTCGAAGAAGTCGATGGACGGATCACCGTGGAAGTTCCCGGTGGGGAACGCCCGGTAGTTCATGGGCAGCGACTGCCACGCCCCCACCTCAGCCCCGCCTGCGTAGGTCTCGTTCTGCGTGCTGCTCAGCGGGTTGGCATTGTCGGCGTCGATGCGGTACTTCAGCGTCACGGATGTAACCCCCGACACGTCGTACACGAACGTCCACACCCAAAAGTCCCCGTTGGAATGATGCACGGTGTATCCATACTGAGGCCCGAAGTTCTCCGAGCCCGGGTTCCACGGATGCCGTTGTGGGATCCAGATGGTCGGGGCGGTGGTATCCTGCGATCCGTCGCCGATAACCCAGTCGGCGTGCTCCATGGCTTCGTTGCAGGCGATCGTCGTCTTGACTTCCATGTCCAACGAGGTCCCGTAGTACATGTACCCGGAGTTCAGCGAAGCCAGAAAGTAATGCCACGCCCGTTCGGCTGCACTGGTGGTGCCGTCGGGATGTAGAATTTTGTTGATGTTCACCCCGCCGGCGATTTGCTCGGCTGTATCCACCCGGTTCTGGGCGGCGGTGATGACCGCCCAGTTGCGTTCGTCCTCCGCCCAGCCGTTGGGTATGTCGATCTGTCCCGCTCCGTTGACCAGCGGCCAATTCCAATTCAGCATGATCGGCGATCCGAAGTCGCCGTCGGCATTGACCCAGGCTCCGTCCTCGACGTGCACGAGATCATCGGCGGGCACCGGATGGTCCGCCAGATACTCCTCGACCACCGTAGCGGTATAGCCCACCCCTTCCGCCTGGGAGACCAGGTTGGGCGTAGCCTCCATGTAATAGCTGTATCCACCGCCCCAGGCGTTGTCGCCGTCATGAGCCATCAGCACCAGCATCGGGCGCGACGGGGGATTGTGTGCATCCAGGGTGTCGAACTGGCTCAAACCCATGGCGGCATAGCCATTGTCCCAACCCAGCGCCTGGGCGGCTGGAACCACGATAATCTCAGAGATCGCCCCCGTCTGAGGATCGACATATTGAGCCCGGTGCGGCGTATAGCCGAACGGATACGCAGTGCAGGGCGAACAGCCGCGGTCGATGTGCTTGCGGAACCAGTGTTCCTGTGCGGGGTTGATTTGGTCCGCCGGGTTGGGCGGGTCGCAGTTGATGCCGCCGCTCCCATAGACCACCGGAAAGTTGCCGCAAGCCCGCGAAACGTGCTCGCCGCTGACAATCACCCATTCGATCCCTTCCGCAACCAGCACCTCGATCAGCCGTTCGCTAAAGGCTATCTCCGGCGGGAAAAGCCCCTTGGAGATGCCCGGCGACGATCCCCAGGTTTCGGCATAAAACGCCTTGTAAAGCTGGATTTCCTTCCGAACGGTGCTCTCATCGCACAATGGGAGCAAGGGATGGTGGAACGGAATGATAACCATCTCACAGCGCGGTTTCGACTGCCCGACAGTGTTCCACCCGCGTGCTTCGCGCAGGCCGGCGTACCAGGTGGGCGAGTAGCCCAGTTGGTTGGCATTGCCGAGGCTTTGGATGTTCTCGATCAGCCCGCCGGAGTAGCTGATCTGGGCTCCGGCTTCGGCGGCCCAGCTAATCGCGCTGATCGAGTCCCGGCAGCGGTACTGATAGGCTGCCACACGATCAGGCCAACCGAAGATGTCGCGGAGGTTGTTCTCGGGATGTTGGGCGCCGCCGTCGGTTCGTTGGATCGATTCCCACGCCCGCTCATAGCGGTCCTGCCCCGAGGCCTGCTGGTCAGGCCAATAGATCGGCTGTTCCAGATGCCACAAATACGTGAAATGCAGCCGCTCTGCCTGAACGCGCGGCGGGCAGATCAGGCTGCCCAAACAGATCAGCACCGCGACAGCAAGGCCATGATACCGGTTTGGAAAACGATTGGTTATTATCATTGGTTCGCAACAACTACTAAAAACCTCGAAAGAAACAGCTCGTCCATGAACAACATCGCCATGATACCAAAAAAGTACACGTACCAGCGACCTCATGCACAAACAAGTGCAAAATCGGTCGCTGATACGTGCTGCTCTCTCTGTTGCCCGCCCCCTTTTTCCTGATCCGCGGGGTACTGCCACCGGCACCCCACCGGTGACAATAACCCGAAAGGGGGCAATATGTCACCGTTCCCCTACGGATATATGGCCTCAACCTCAATTGGGGTTAAAATCTTGCCATGATCGAAACAAATCCTCCGCCCACAAGGCAGACAAGCCTTGGGAATCTTGACAAAGTGATAGGGATTTACCCGGAAGGGCGTGCTGTGCAGCCTGGTGCACTCGGTGATTCTGACCACCAGCCCACAGTCGGTAAGCTGAATGCTCGCGATGTTCACCTGGTAGGAGCACTGGTTGCGCTCGCCAAGGACCACGGCGATTACCACATAGTTGTCAAAGTTGATGTCCGGCGGAGTTGAGTTGTTGTAGAAGTAGTGAGCCGCCCAGAAATCCTCCCACATACACTCGTTGCGAATCACAGACTCAAAAGCCGGGCACGCCGGAATTTTGCAAATCAGCGGTGGAGGCGGGTAAAGCTCGGCACACATCTCCCACGGCGGGCCGGCAGGCGGATCGCCACACCAGCCGAACGCACTTCGCTTGCCCTTGGCAATGGTCTGGAACCGGATGTAATTGTCCGGATACGACATCACACACGCCAACTGCGGGTTAGGATCGATGGGAATGGGATCGAAGCCCGCACCAATCATCTCCTCCTCGTTGGTCACCACGACGAAGTCGTCGAGGTTCTCCACGGTGACAACCTCCAGCGCATCGTCGTTCACCATGGTTTGTGGCGAATCAACCACCGCGGACTTGCCAGGCCCTGCGACACACAACGCCGTGCACATCAGGACCACCATACTTGCGATACCTAAAACTCTCATCACATCGTTCTCCTTTGAATTAAACCGAGGAACATACCCCTTACAACACATACACCAACCCCAGCACCGCTACTGAGCGGAACCACGGAAAATCCCTTGTCATGTGCAGATACGACGCTCTTCCAGCAATACTCATGCCTCTCTGTCATCAACAGGGGTTCCGCGTCGGCCGGTGGGCCGCCACGCGGGCAGTATGTTATTGTCGGAAAACGAATTGTGACCCGGAGGTCGCATGTTGGGTGGTTCGCTGGAACGGAACGTTTTTTTGGGGGAGCATCCACCCAACCGGGTAGGGCAGGTCAGATGGCCGCGATGGGCCAATGGCCGGCTCGCGCAATCGGCCACCTACCGCCGAGAGAAATGGAGAATGGAGAATGGAGA
>JAGLWJ010000197.1 GCA_023133475.1 Phycisphaerae bacterium
TGCGGTGTGAGAAATGCGGGCTAATAGCGGATACTGCCCAAGCAAAGCGGCCTCGCCCGTCGAGCATACGGGTGAGGCCGCCTTTATTGCCTTTTAGCAATCCGCTCGGGACCAGGTCTACAAGGCCTGAGCCTTAACCCACTCGGTGGACACGGACTTCGGGCGGGTGATGGCTGTCCCCATCGCCCGGTTCAGGACCAACTGTGCCAGCATGCCCATCGCCCGCGAAACCGAGAACA
Organism: Phycisphaerae bacterium; assembly: GCA_023133475.1. GTDB lineage: Bacteria > Planctomycetota > Phycisphaerae > UBA1845 > UBA1845 > JAAEQG01. The sequence goes on from JAGLWJ010000197.1 coordinate 240, forward strand.
AAACGGTATAGTACGGGAACTCGGTCAGGCCGAAGTGGTACAGCAACGCACCGGACCCGGCATCGACGTTGGGCCAACAATTGGCAATGGGTGCCTTGCCGGCCTTTACACGCTCCTCGGAGAACTCCTGCAATACCTTCGGAATGACGTCGTACACGCGAGAGACGGTCTGGAACACCGCGTTGTCCGCCAGATATTCCTTGCCGAACTCGAGGAAACCGGCATAACGCGGATCGGTCACGCGCAAAACGGCATGGCCATAGCCTGGAATCACCTTGCCGCTGCGCAAGGTCTCGAAGGCGAATTCGCTCAACTGCTTCTCGGTCGGAACCCCACCGAACTTGTCCATCGTCTGGATAATCCAGTCGAGGCACTCCTGGTTGGCCAACCCGTGCAGTGGGCCGGCCAAACCGTTCAAGCCCGCCGACACCGCGTAGTACGGGTCGGACAAGGCTGAACCCACCGTATGGCAGGTATTGGCGGACACATTCCCGCCTTCGTGGTCGGCGTGGAAATTCAGGTACAACCGCATCAGCTTGGCGAAGCTGCCGGTCGGGTCAGCCAAGCCCAGCATGTTGGCGTAGTTGGCACCCCAGTCCAGGCCTTGGGTCCACGGAATCAGGTCGCCCTTGTTGTAGCGAATGCGATAGACACCGGCAGCCAGCGACGGGAGCCTGGCCAGCAAAACCAGGCTGTCCTCCAGGGCGGGGACCCAATACTCAGCCTTGGTCATCCCCTTGTCGTACCACTGGCGGAACACGCTCTCCTTTTCCATAACCAGGATTCCGGTGTTGAGCATGCACATGGGGTGGCTGTCCGGGGGCATGGCCTGGAGCACGTCCCAGACGTACTCGGGCACCTGGGCCCGCTTGTTGTAGTCTTGCAGGAGGGCCGCCTTGGCGTCGTCGTCGGGAAGGTCGCCGGTCAACAGGAGGAAGAACACCTCCTCAGGCCAAAGGTGCTTGATCTCCAGAAGCGGGTGCCCACGGACAATGAGGCCTTTGTCGGGCTCCACCACCGACGTATCGCAAATCATCCCCTTGACACCGCGCATGCCTCCGTATGCCTGGGTCACGGTGACCTCGGATATAACCTTGGCACCTGCGGTCTTTTTCACTTTTGCGATTTCCTCGCGCCAACCCGGAATCTTCTTCGCCAGAATCTCTTGTAATGTTGCCATATAACTCTCCTCAGCTTTGTAAAGAAACGATCACAAGCTATCCGCCATTTGCCCTCAGACGTTTAGGGCAAATGGTCGAATAAATGAGGTCATACCACAATTCGCGTCGGCTGCAACCCATTTGCCGCATCTTTTTGGTAAGTGTAGTAAGTGTAGGGCGGGTTTCACCCGCCGCAAGCCTGGGTGGCCCATGGCTTTAGCCGTGGGGAACGCGAATTGCATCAGGTATTCGCGTCC
>JAGLWJ010000198.1 GCA_023133475.1 Phycisphaerae bacterium
TGACCATGTTCCGCGCCGCACGCTTTCGCGCAGCGTGTGCATGGCCACCCAACCGAAGGGGGCGACGGAAATCATGCAACATGGCACGGATCACAATGACATCGCAATGGCATATCGTTCCGTCGCAGAGGGTAAGGGAGAGGCTGGAGAGCCTCAGGCCACTCCCTCCCCGTTGTCGCAATGAGGTCAATTCGTCATATTTACCGGCGTGAGGTTCTCTCACCGGGCGACCCCAACCAAAGTTGCCCCATGACGAGGAATCACGCGGCACGATTGACCACGACGATCTCGGCACGTACAAAACTCCTCCAGGAAGTCTTTATCTCGGGAGCGTGGAGCGCGAAAAACCGAAAATGAACAAGACGAGATCAACTTCGTGGAACAGCAAAACGGCGGGTAACCCCCGCCCTACCCACCATCGCATTGTACACCCCTGTAGTGTCAGGCGACTATAGCTGACGAGATCGACAGGTAGACTGTAATGCTGACCACGTCGTTGCAGGTGGTGACAATGGGGCCGGCGGCTATCGCGGGATCGACGCCGATGCGACGGAAGAAAAACGGGAGCACAATCCCCAACGCGGCGGCGACGAGTATGGCAGATCCCATCCCCAATCCGACCGCCCCCGCAACGCTCAGCGACGAAAAAGCACCGGCGCTCACCTCGTCGAATTTCTGCAAGGTGGGCAACACGATCCACGCGATGGTGAACGAAAAAAGCCCACACACCGGTGCCATCAACAGGGCGATCCGCCCCTCGCGGGTAAAAACCAACGAAAGTTTGCCGGCAGCCAGATCACCGGATGCTATCCCACGAATGATAATCGTCGAGGTCTGCACACCACAGTTGCCGCCCATCGCGCCGATCATCGGGATAAACGCCAGAATCGCCCCCACCGCCAGTGGGTGGAGGTGGCTTTTGGCGATCATGATCACCGCCGCGGAGAGGGTCATCATCACAAATGCCGGCAGCAGCCACTGAAATCGAATGCGGGCTGCCCGCACCACCGAGGGCGTCTCCAGCTCGGTGGGGTCCGTGCCGGCCATGTGGTAGATGTCCTCGTCCGCCTCCTCCTCCAGCACGTCCATCACGTCGTCGTGGGTGATTCGACCGAGGAGCAAACCGGCATCGTCGATCACCGGGACCGCCGATACGTCGTACTTGCGGAACTTATGGACCACCTCCTCCTGGTCATCGGTGACGCGGACAACCACCGGGTCGCGCTCGCAGATGTCCGCCAGACGACTGTACGGAGGGTTGGTGACCAGTCTCCGCAACGGGACCAGGCCGAAAAGCCGGCCTTGATCCTCCACCACGTAGAGATAGTGAATCTCCTCGGAGGACGCCTTGCGAATCGCCTCGGTGGCTTGAGCTATGGTGGCGGTGCCGGGCAAAGCCACCAGGTCTGGTGTCATGATCCCGCCGGCGGTGTCTTCCGGGTATTCGAGCAGGGTTTCGATGTGGTCGGCTTGTTCGTCAGGAACGTGCTCGAGAATTTCCTCGCGTTGTTCCTCGTCCAATTCACCCAACACGTCGGCGGCATCGTCGGGCGGCAGTGCGGAAACAATCTGCGTCAGGGCGACTTCGTCAAGGTCTTCCACTACTTCCCCGCGGTCGGCTTCGTCCAGCAGGACGATCACCTCCGCGGTCATCCGCGGGTCCATGGCGAAGATCAACCGCGAACGCTCCTCGTCGTCGAAGACCTCAAACACCTCAGCCACATCAGCAGGGTGGGTGGCTGCCAGCATCTGAGCCAACGCCGCATCATCCCCGTGTTCCAGCAACTCGGCGATCTGGTCGTAAAGTTCTTGCGCCTCGGACCGCATGGACTTCTCCCGTAGCGAATCCCACCGCGACGAATTGCCGCATTATGAAGACGGCAGCCACAAAAGCAAACAACCACCGAAAATCCGCAAAAATAGAGCGTGAAAAACTGCGAAAACGGCGTATCATACTTGTAGGGTGGGTGGAGCTTCGCTCTGCGAAGCTCCACCCACCCTACGTTTGCTGGCATCAGCGAGGGCTCCATGATAAAATATCGTCTGGATCAGACGGGCGAAGCCCGTCCGGCAAGTTGGTGTTGCACTCGTGAAAGGAGCCAAAGCCATGGCGTCACCATCCGCTGGTGTCAAGAAATGCGTTACCCTGCCCAAAAGCGACCATGTCCCCGCCCGGTATGATGGGCCTTGTCGCGAGGAAGTGCTGGCCCTTCGCCGTGAGTACCTCACCCCAGCCCTGCTGACCTACTATAAGGAACCGCTCAACATCGTCGAGGGGCATATGCAGTACCTCTGGGACGACACCGGCAGACAGTATCTCGACGCCTTTGCCGGGATCGTGACGGTCTCCGTAGGGCACTGTCACCCCAAAATCACCGAGCGAATACGCGAGCAGGTGGGCAAGCTCTGCCACACCACCACCATCTACCTGCACCCCAACATCGGGCAATACGGCAAGCTTTTGGCTGACCACTTCCCTGCCGATAGCGGGCTGACTTGCACATACTTCACCAACTCCGGCTCCGAAGCCAACGACATGGCTATCCTGATGTCCCGCCTGCACACCGGCAACTTCGAGGTCATCTCGCTACGGAACGGCTACCACGGCGGGTTGCAATCGAGCATGGGGCTGACCGCCCACGGAACCTGGAAGTACCCGGTTCCGCACTCTTTTGGCGTCAAGCACGCTATGCCGGGGTATTGCTATCGTTGCCCGCTGGGGCTCACCTATCCAGCCTGCGATATGAAGTGCGCCACCGGGTTCGAGGAGATGATTGCGTATGAAACCCCCGGCCAGGTGGCAGCCTTCATCGGCGAGCCGATACAGGGCGTGGGTGGGGTGATCGATCCTCCGCCGGAGTATTTTAAGATTGTGTACGACATCGTGCGCAAGCATGGCGGTTTGTGCATCGCCGACGAGGTGCAGACCGGATTCGGGCGAACCGGGCATCACTTCTGGGGCTTTGAGAACTGGGGGGTGACTCCGGACATGGTGACCATGGCCAAGGGGATCGGCAACGGGGCTGCCTTGGCTGCCTGCACCACACGCAAGGAGATCGCCGAGCCGCTGACCCAGCGCATACACTTCAACACCTTCGGGGGCAATCCCGTCTCCATGATCCAGGGGTTGACAACTTTGCAGATCATCGACGACGAGGGCATCCAGCAGAACGCCTTGAAGATCGGCACGCGGATCAAGGAGGGCCTGCTCGAACTCCAGCAGAAGCACCAGCTAATCGGCGAGGTACGTGGCAAAGGGCTGATGCTCGGCATTGAATTGGTCAAGGACCGTGCCGGCAAGGAGCCCGCAACCGCTGAGACGGTGGAGATTTTCGAGCGGGCCAAGGGCAAGGGACTGCTCATCGGCAAGGGCGGCCTGTACGGGAATGTATTACGCATAAAACCGCCCATGTGCCTCAATGCCGATGACGCCGACTTCCTGATTGCTTCCCTGGACGAAGCCTTCTCCGACGTGCCGAAGAAGTAGGGCGGGTTCCACCCGCCACACCCTGCCAGGAAGGCGGATGAAACCCGCCCTACAGCTCTCCATGTCGGCTTCTGCCGAAAAGGAGAAATTATTTTTGCGCCGACCCCAGGGGAACGGCTCTACCGGGATTGGCTGCTCCCTTACGGTCGCGGCATTGATCGAACAGCCCGAAGTTCAGCAACTCCTCGTAGGTAAGATGAATGACGCCATCATGAGGTGGCGTCGCCAGGGTGTAGTGCCCGCCGGGCTATTCGTTCGCCCCTGGTTTCGTGACCGGTGAATCGCTGTCCTGGATCGTAAGCGTGGCCTTTCGTCCGCCGAGGCCGGGCAACCAGTGAAGCGTCATCCGGTCTCCCCATTCCCGAACGCTTCGCTCGAGTTTTTGCATCAATGCGGTATCGGCACAGAACGTGGCGGGGACGATGAGAACATTCTTCCGGCCGGCATCGAAGAGACCCGACAGAACGTCGGGGAGATTCCGCTCGCCGTCAACGGTTGCGATGCGCAGGCGATGGAATCGACTCCGCTTCGAAAGCGGGTCCTCATCTTGAAGAGTCAGCCAGGCTTCCCTGTCGCGTGAAGTCGCGGAATCGAGAACCACAACTACGGTAGTGCCTCCGAATGGGCCGGGGCACGGTGGTAGCGCATGTGCCTCGGCGAATGCCTCGGGGCGGATATCCGTGGGAATAAGGCCGGATGCGCGGTCTGCCGGTGGTGCATCGAGGACGGCGACAGGAACGCCATCTTTGGCGGTGGACCTGATCGCACCCAGGCGAGCCCAGCGTCGCGCTCGTGGGGAATCACTGTCAACGAGGATGTGACGACGCATCGTGGTCGTCGGGGCGGGATGAGCGTCAAGCCCAAGGGCAGCCCTCAGCACATTCTCAGCCTCGAGTTCCGTCCGCCAGGGATCAGCGGTGGCCAAGACCATCTCGCTGTGCATGCCGATTTCGCAGTACTCGCCCAGTTCCTCGGCCCACCATGCTTTGTCATCCTCACCACCGAGGATCCGAAGTGATTTTGTGGGTGGTGTGTCGTCGCCCAGAAACTCGGGTAGAGGAAGCGGGAAGTCCTTGATTTTTGCGTACTGCCGCGGAGAAAGGGCAACGGCTTCAATGCCCATACGATCTGTCAGCAACGCGACGGCGGCAACGACGGTAGCCCCGGTTCCCTCACCGGCAAGGCAGACACGAGTCTCGTCGATCGGATAGTGGCGCAAGAGGTACGCCCACACGCGTTCGACTGTCATCACCAGTGAGCCGACGTCAGACGAGAACGTGTCAGCCCAGAACCATCGCCCACCGCCACCCAGGTCCGCCGCGACTTGCCGATACGGCGCTTCGATGACAGCGATGGCGGTGTCGTCACCAAGGCGATCCTTCCAGAGGTCGAGACCCTCCGACGCAGTGAAGCCATCGTCGGAAAGCCAGATCAGAAACGGCACGGGCGCCTTGCCGGACGCATCGCCCGGAAGCTGAAACAGGTACTCCAGTTCGCGCGGAACGTAGACCGACCAGGTGCCGTCATTCAAATCAGTCGCCCTCATTTCGACAAAGACGACGTAGTCGGCACAGGGTGCCCCTTCAACATTGGCGACAGCGGGATTCATGACTGGGGTGATGTCAACGGTCGCCACGCGTGCCGTTGGCTTGCGAAGGCTGAACTGGCGCACGGTGCCATCCCAATAGGCGCTGTGAAAGCCGCCGTTTACATGGAGCACAAGGTCGCCCGGGTGCTCGTCCAGGGCGGTGGCGCATGCCTCACCCATGGCGTTGTCCCAGAGGGATTGTGTCGAGTAGAGTCGCTGGTCGTCGCCACCACCACCACCACCCATCATCGCCCGGTGGCTCCTGACGGCGTTGTCCATGCGGCGCCAGTAGCCCTTTGTGTTTGGGAAGAACTCTGCCGGTGCCTGGCGTTTGTCGCTGCCTTCCAGGGTTTCGAGCACTTCGGGGCCTTCCATAGCCACCCGCCGCCGAAGTGATCTCGGGAAATTCGAGGCCACGACGGGGCGCCCGCAGGCCCGGGCCTTCTCAATGAGAGGCCGATAGGCTGTGCGGTACTGGCTCCATGGGTGGACACGGTCCAGGAAGGTCGCTTCATCGATCTCGCCCGCCAGGTACGAGTCGAGGCTTTGCTGCACATCCCGTTCGAACATCTCCATCGCCAGGACGACACCGCCTCCCCGGCGCTCGAGGAGCCCTTCGTAAATGGCAAGTTCGACCCGGTGCGTCGTCTCGTCATTGTGCGATTCGCCGAGGAAGACGACATCGGCATCAGCCAACGCATCCAGAAAGGTGTCGAAGGGGACCGCCTTGCCGCTCCGCCCGTCCCGCACCGAGACAACGCGGTTCAGCGGGGGAGCCAACCATGCAGCCCTGTCTTCCAAGCCGCACATGGGAGTTCGAGACGTCACGCATGAGATGGGCAGAAGAAACGTGGCTAGAGCGAGAAGCTGTCGGCACATGTTGGCGATCTCCGAGGACTTCGATAGAAAACAGTCTTGCAGACCGAACATACTGTTTCGCGGCGATTCTTCAAGTCGTCCCCCCGTAGCCCCGAGGCAGCCAACAAAGGGGGTATGGCCATATTTTGTGGCATCAGGCGGGTGGCCCATCGCTTTAGCCCAAGTTCCGCAAACTTGAG
>JAGLWJ010000199.1 GCA_023133475.1 Phycisphaerae bacterium
AGATGACGTGATGGAAAGACCAAACGTGCCAGGTCTGCCCAGGACATCCTCACGCAATACATGCCCACGCAAGCGTGGGCATGGCACCCGGCACCCGGCGGGCGTTGAGCGCGAAAAGAAAGCCGGTATCGTGCTCGATACCGGCTTGAATCTCCCCGATTAGGACTCGAACCTAAAACCTAGCGGTTAACAGCCGCTCGCTCTACCAATTGAGCTATCGGGGAATATCCCTTGTTCGCCCCTGTTCATGCCAACCACGATGCACAAAACCGCCACCGCTCGCTGGGTCGCCATCCGACAAACCTTCAGGGACGCCAAGACCTGCCCAACGCCTGACGAATGAGCAGGATAACGTCGGGATATTCTATCCAATCCGCTTGGGGAGTCAAATGCACAATCAGAAACTTGTTCGTCGTTTCGTCGTCCAGGGCAATCGCATCTAACTCGGATAATTCACCGCCGAGAGGAATTGAGAAAATGGAAAATGGAAAATTAAAAATGGAAAATGGGGGATGGGCAACGTGATGAATTGAGAATTGAGAATTGAGAAAATGCGGGGTTGGCGGTGTTGCCCAATTTCGACTCTCCCTCCTTTATCCTCTCTCCCTTCACTTTTCTCTGCGCTCTCCGCGCTCTCTGCGGTGTGAAAAATGCGGGTTAGCGGCGACAAGTCCGTAGCGTTTAGCGGTGACCCGAAGGGGAGCGTGGAGTGTGGAGCGTGGGGAATTGAGAATGGAGGTAGAGCAGGTTCTGCCCACCGCACAATGCCACAACGGCGGGTGAAACCCGCCCTACAACTTTTTCTCAGAGAAGGAAGTCGCGGACCTGTGGGAGGATTTGCGCTGCGGCGTCCTCCACGACGTAGTGGCCGGCGGCGGGCAGGCAGTGGACCTGTGCCAGGGGAAACCGTTCAACCCACTTTTTTAGAAATGCTTCGGTAAAACAGAAGTCGCCCATGCCCCAGCAGATCAACATCGGTCGATCACGAAACTGCGGTAGAGCAGCTTCGATATCCTGGATCAGGCGGTATGTGGGATGGGACGGTCTGGTGGGGATGTCTTGCACAAAACGGTGAATGGCGATTCGGCTGGCGAAGTCGGGGTAAGGCCAGAGATAGCCGGCTTTGACATCCGCGGTCATCCGCGAGCGGTTTTTGCAGGCCAGGGATGTCGCCAGGCGGGCAAAAGCGTTCAAACCACGCACCGCAAGCGTACCGAAAACCGGAACCCGGCAGAGGCGAATCCGCAACGGGACCCGCCCGAAAAACGCCGCACTATTGAAGACGATTAACCGTCGCACGCGCTGGGGATGCCGCACGGCATAGCCGAACCCGACCGCCCCACCCCAATCATGGACCACCAGCGTGATGTTGTCGAGCTGGAGGTGATCGAGCAGACGCTTGAGGTTCTCGATGTGTGTCGCCAGGGTGTAGGCATACCGCTGCGGCTTGTCCGACAGGCCACACCCGATATGGTCCGGCGCCACCACCCGGAACCGATCAGAAAGACCTTTAATAAGATCACGGTAGTAGAAGGACCAGGTCGGATTGCCGTGAAGCATGACCACCGGGGGGCCTTGCCCGTGGTCCACGTAGTGCATCCGCCAACCGCCGACGGTGACATAGTGAGGCTCGAACGGGTACAACTCTTTTATCGCTTGTGGAAGCGGCTGCATATGGTCACCAGCCCACCCCGAGCATGATGCAGTTCAATCCGCTGCCGATGCCCAGCATGGCGATGCGGGTATGCGGTGGCGGCGGGTCCTGCTCCACGCCCATCGCCATGGTCAGCGGAAGCGACACCGATCCAACATTGCCGAGAAACTCAAAAGTGGAAAAGTCCTTGGACAAGTCCAGACCCACCGCCTCGTACAAACGCTCCCGATGGCTGACGCCCACCTGATGACAATAGCAGCGTTCGACATCGTCGGCACTCCAACCCAGCGTCTGCCGGAAGTCGGCCCAGGTGCGCCCCGCCAACTCGCAGCCGCGCTCGAGCAAAGTCTCGGCATCGGTGTTCATCAGCATGGTGGCGTTTGGGGCAAAGCCATGGTCCCCACTTCCGCGGCAAAGGTGGTTGTCTTCGGTGGCGGCCTGCGCTGTCCCGCCGAGCAGGCGGTGACCGCCGGCTGATACACTTGCGTGCGTCATCACCAGGGCGACCGCACCCGACCCGATGGTGAGTGACGAAAACGCCCGCTTGAGCTTCTGCCGGGTCACCTGCGGATCGTTCACCAGGTCCGTGATGGTGCTCTCCACCAGTTGGCGGCTGCTCTCGCCCGCGACGATCAGACCGCGCTTGACCTGCCCCAGCTCGATCATGTTGGCCAGCGACAGCATCCCATTAACAAACCCCAGGCAAGCGTTGGAGATGTCATAGACCACCGCCCGTGGTGAAAGCCCGAGGTTGTGATGGACCACCGAAGCGGTGGCTGGTTCCAGAAAGTCCCGCGAGACCGACGTATGGATGAGGCACTCGATGTCCTCGGGGGCGACCCCGGCAATTTCCAGCGCCCGTCGGCCGGCGTTGCCGGCGGCATCGCTGGGCAGGGTGTCGTCCGCCCAGAAACGCCGCTCGCTGATACCGGTCATCAGCTCCAGCCGCCCCTGGTGCAAGTTGAACCGCTCATACACCGGCGCAAGCTGCCGCTCGATTTCCGCAGAGGTGACCACCTGCTCAGGGAGCAGGTAGCCAAACGCTTCAAGACATACCTGCTCAAACTTCATCGTTATCGGTGGGAATGACCTTAAGTTCACGCAGAGCCAGCAACGCTGCTTTCTGCTCGGCTTCCTTCTTGCTCGTGCCCCACGCGCTGGGAAAGCGACGCCCCTTTATGGAGACACATATCTCGAAACACTTGCTGTGGTCGGGGCCCTGCTCGTCAAGGGATTCGTATTGCGGGCTGGAATCCAATATCTGCTGAGCATACTGTTGCAGTGAGGACTTGTAATTCCGCTGTGTATGGGACCGGGCCACTTCGCAAATGGGTGCGGTGACGTGCTTGAGGATGAAGTTCCTCACCTCCTCCAAGCCGCCGTCAAGATAAACGGCAGCCACCACCGCCTCGATGACCGCAGCCTTGAGCGACATGGGCAGACCGGACCGATCACACATGCCCTTGCCGAGCACGAGCAAGTCGTCCAGGCCCAGTTCCTCGGCGATGTTGGCACACACCTGCCGCGAGACCACGACCGATTTTATCTTGGTCAGGTCCCCTTCGTGAGACTGCGGAAATCGTCGATAAAGCTCCTCGCAGACCACCATGCCGAGGACCGCGTCACCGAAGAACTCCATTCTTTCGTTGCTGTTCAATCGCCCCGACGCTGCCGAGGCATGTATCAACGCCGTTTCCAACAAGGAGACGTCCTGGAAACGATAATCCAGCATCTCCTGCGCACGCGCAAGAATTTCAGATTTGCTCACAACTATCACCCAGAACGGGCTGGTGGCGAAAACCGCCCCAGGACGACAAACCCAAGCGATTTTCGCCAACAGTCTGTATTCAACCAGACCCTCAATCAGCCGGAGCCAATGCCCCTGAACCAAAGCTGATTCAGCTCATACACTCCATAATTCTATCATCGGTCAACCGTAGCGTCAAATTGAGCAAGCCCAGCCGCTCCCTTACAGACGCAGCACCAAACGTAGGGTGGGTGGAACCTCGCGCAGCGAGGTGGAACCCACCAACCGGTGCGGTGGGTTACGCTCCGCTCCGCGAAGCTCCACCCGCCCTACAACCATTCTCAATTCTCAATTCTCAATTCCTCTTGGTAGCGGGCAAAGCCCCCGAAGACCACCCGCCGCTCCCGCCAGGCGTAGGTGGCAGCCACCAGCAACATCGACACCGCCATGAGCACGAAACTGAACCCAAAACCACTCCAGGTAATGAGTTGCCCCCAGGTGATAAACCCTACCAAAAAGCCCACGTCGCCCGCCCCCATGATGATACTGGTGCCCAGGCCGCGTTGAGCCGGCGGGAACTTTTCGGCTCCCAAATCAATCAGCGACGGATAAATGAAACAATGCCCGGTTCCCAAAACCAACGCGGGGAAGAAGAGCCCGAACTCAGTGCGAGCACCTTTCAGCAGCAGAAACCCACAAGACATCAACACAAAGCCTATAATCAGCGTTCGCTGTCGCCCTGCCAGCTCGGGAATACGTCGCCCGATAATACGCAGAACGATGGCGATCGAAGCGTAACCAAGATAGAAAACTCGGATATTGGGGATGCCCTGAGACTTGGCGAACCGCTCGATCCATAAGGATACGATTGTCTGCGAAAGGAAAAAAGTGACGCCGGCCAGCAGGATCATCCCAGGCCAACAAGTGCGTAAAGTGTGCAGGAACGGCTGGTGTGCGGTTCGGCGAGTTGGTTCGAGGTGTGGTCGGCGGAGGGTGCAGGCCAGCCCTGCCGCCATCCAGTGAATCACCGCCGCCGCTACGAAGAAAACCGTAAACGGGGAGACTTGCACAACCCGTTGCGAGAATATCCAATCTCCCAAAACCGGGCCGATGACGATGCCGACAAAGCCGGCGATCCCCACCGATCCGAGAATCTCCGCCCGGCGATGCGGAGGCGCAAGGTGGGCGGCATGGGAGGCCATCGCAGTGTAGAACAGGGCGTTGGCCAACGTCGCCACAATACGCAGAATCACCAGAACGCTCATGTCCGAGGTCAGCCGATAGCTCAGAGCGGCAGCACCAGCCAACACCGTGCCTGCCAGAAGCACTGGTTTGGTCCCGAGGCGATCCACCCAATTGCCGATCCAGGGACGCACCAACAGGCTGCCTGCCATCCCGATACCCATGATCCATCCCAGCACATCTTCGTGCCATCCGAGTTCGGCGGTGTATTTCCCGAAATGGTACTGCAACGACATACCGGTCACGTACAGCACCACGATGCCGAAGAGCTGAAAGAACTGCCAGGTGTAGAGACGAGGTTGATCGATCACCGCAGGTATCTCACATTTTGACACACAACTGATTGTCAGCAAACCCGTGGTGTAAATAGCTCTTGGCATTTAGGAAGGCAAGAGGCAAGAGGCAACAAGGCAACGAGGCAACAAGGCGACGAAGCGGCAAGTGTAGGGCGGGTTTCACCCGCCGCGTTATGCTGAACGGTTGGAATTGGCGAACAAAGCATCGCCGATTCCACATTTTCCATTTTCCATTTTCCATTTTCAATTTTTCTCCATTCTCCATTCTCAATTCATCACGATGCCGGTGAGGGTTGACGAAGGTGAGGCAGAGCATTCCAATTGGCCCACCAGAGCTGGAGGGTGTGCCGGCAAATGGGATCGAGGTTGCGCAATGGATAAGTGGGAAATAGCTCGGACCACCGGCGTCTGCTCAATAAGCGGTCAACCGCTCGAAGAGGGCGATGAATACTATGTCGTCCTGTTTGAAGATGGCGAAAGCTTCCGGCGACTGGACTACTCCACGGATGCATGGACAGGGCCGCCAGATGGGGCATTTTGCTACTTCAAGAGCAAAATTCAGCCCAAAAAACAAAAAAAACGGCTTTTCGTGGACGACGATCTGCTGATCAATTTCTTTTTGCGGTTGACCGACGAAACCGACGAGTCACGTTTGCGGTTTCGGTTTGTGCTGGGGCTGATTTTGATGCGTAAGCGGCTGCTCCGCTACGAGCAGACCGTGTGGGAGCAAGAGCTGGAGTGCTGGCAGATGCGGTTGACCAAGGACCGCACCCTACACCAGGTCGTAAACCCGCATTTGACCGACGATCAGATCGAAGGGGTCTCGCGTCAGCTTGGGGGCATCCTGCACGGGGACATGGGAGACTTCGCCGACGAAACAGACGAAACAGACGAGGGTGACGAGGTGGTGGAGCAACCCACTACGGACGAGGAGGAGGGCAACGATGCGTAGCATCGCGTTGCAGCCGGCGATCGCAACCGAACAGCGACCCTGCCCAGCGCAGCCTCTAGCCGCAACCAAAGCGGACAAAAG
>JAGLWJ010000002.1 GCA_023133475.1 Phycisphaerae bacterium
CGTTTGTGAAACAGGGTCACCTTATGGCAGCCTATCGTCGGAGACGCTTGGCCATGCCACCCAACGCGCCAAGCTTTCTGCGGAGTGAGAAATGCGGATTAACAGCCCTTTGGGATTCGAATCAGTCCCCCACAACTCTTGCCTCGTTGCCTGTTGCCGCCTGGGAAGCAAATTTACGCGGAAATTCGCGTCCCCCCACCGCTAAAGCGATGGGCCACCCGTCTCTTGCCTCCGGCTTAGTGCTGCCCGCGTAGGGCAAGGCCAATCTCTTCCAGACGCCGCCTGATCTCCACCAGAGAGGTTTGCCCGAAGTTCTTGATAGCCAGCAGCTCGGCTTCGGTGCAGGCAGCCAACTCCCCCACGGTGCCAAGCCCCAGACGTTGCAGGCACTTTCGCGCGCGAACGGACAACCCCAGTTCGCTCACCTGACGCTGTAATACCGTGGGGTCTCCCGTGGTGATTGCCTTGGACACCGGGGGCGACGCCAACAGACCTGTCTTTACCTCACCGGGAACCGGCTCAAGACGCACGCCCGCCTGGTCCAGCACCGCCTTTATCTCGTTCAAAGAGGTCTCGCCAAAGTTCTTGTAAGCCAGAAGCTGGTGCTCGCTGGTGGCCATCAAGTCCCCCACCGTCCGGATGTTCATTTGCTTTAGACAGTTGCGACTACGCACGCTGAGTTCGTAGTCGCTGATGGGCGTATCCAACACCGCGTCGCGTTTCTCACGTATACGCTCCTGGTCTTCGTCATAGAACATGGTGAGCGAGGCTTCCATATCCTTTCTGAACAACCGGGCCCGAGTATGATTGGGATGCTGATCAAGAATGCAATTCGTGCACTCGACAGCCTCCTCATATCGCCCATGATCCTCATACAAAATCGCCAGATTCATCAGAGCGTTGACGTGGGCCGGCGAACCGGAGGTGCATTGCTCGTAAAGATCGAGTGCCCGATCGTCCTCGCCGAGCAAATCGCAAACGTAAGCCAGACGGAATAACGCCTCCGTTTGCTCCGGCTCCAGCGCTAGCACCTGCTCGTAGAGTTCCACGCACCGGCTCCATTCGTGCTGGAGTTCAGCCAGGTATCCCTGCAGGTAGAGCAACTCAGCCGTTTCCCCTTTCCCCGGGGTCGCCAGGGCTTGCAGTTCTCGTTCTGCCTCTTCCAACCGCTTGTTTTGCAGTAACTCTTCAATTTTCTCAAAGTCATTGAACATAGGGTGCCATCTCGTGAACAACCATCCGAGCACAAGCCTTCGGTGCCCTCCCTCCCGAAGGCGAGACCAAACCAAGAGTAAGTTTAGCCCATTGCGCAGGTGATGCAAGTCGCCCGATTTTGCCCCCCGGTTTTTATCTGATCAGTGCCGCGACCGTTATTTGAACAGTACCGCGACCGTAAGGGAGCGGCCCTACTTGGGTTGGTCGCTCCCTTACGGTCACGGTACCGATTTTCGGCACGGTCGCGGTACTGATTTTTGGCGGTAGCTGAAGGCCACGCTGAGATATAAGAAAAGGGGTTGATTTGCTGTTCCGCCTCTGGTAGTATGGTGGCTTGTGTAACATGAGGTGGTTTCTTGCTTAGCAACGGAGAGGAGGAATCGGGTTTAAGGGGTGAGAACAACGCAGGAGGGTGAAGGCGGCCTTATCCGGGCAGCTTTCCAAACTTCCTTTGTTCTCCGATCGAGGGAGAGAGTTTCGTCTGGTTTGGGATCGAACAGAAGAAATTGTGCATCCCTCTTGGGGAGCAAAGGAGGTGGTTTCGGTGAGAAGAAATTATTTGGGGATTGCAACCCTGGCAGTGGTGTTTCTCTGCACAGGGGCATTGGCAGACACGGTAAGTTACTCCGGTAGCATTGTTTTCAGCAGCGATCTTGAGCCGGACAAGACTGTTACCTTGCCGTCGTTTGACACGAGCGGTGGTGACATTTTGCAGAGTGTTCTGGTAGAGTTTTTCCACTCGGGTTCGGCCGACCTCGCGGCGGATAACGACGACGAGTTCCAAGGTGGTACGGCCAACGCCAGGATTATCCGGACCTTCATCGCCCATAATGTTCCGGGCTGGGGGTTCGACGTGGTGGGCACCAACACCGAGCAAAGCGATCCCGTCAGTTTGACGGCGGACGATGGGGACGGTGACCAGTTCGACCCCACTGCTCCTGACGGGCACTCGTTTGATACGTTGAACTTTACCGATTTGGCTGCCGGCGCCGCGTTCCCCACGCTCAGCGCGTACGAAACTTCCGGCACGGGCACGGTGGTTTTCCCAATCACTCCGGACGTCATGGTGAACGACTTGCAGTGGGTAGTCAATCCAGATGCTTGGCAGCTCGAAGTCGAGAACCCATTCTTCGAGGTGGAGGTGCAAGTCACCTATACCTACATTCCCGAGCCGGGGATGTTGTCTCTCATGGCGCTGGGTGGTCTTGGGTTGCTGCGTCGTCGTTCTCGTTAGAGAATCGACATTTTAGTAATTTCATTAACAGGGTCCCGTTCCCGACCGGGGGCGGCCCTGTTTTTTGCGCGGGTTTTGGCTTGTGATTTTGCAAGGGCGACTCGATAGGGGGGAATATGCGAACATCGTGTGATTCCGGGCGTGTGGGAGTGCGGTGGGGTTGCCGTTACTCCCTTCTTGGTTTGCCGGCACGTCCATCATTGCGACAGTGGATCGCCGCTTTGGCAGTGGTGGTTGGCTTGGGCTCTGGTGCAGCCGCCCAGCAAGTCCGGTATGTAGACGTGGCTGCGCCCGGTGCGGAGACCGGCATGTCCTGGGACGACGCATTCACCGATCTACAGGATGCCTTGGCTATCGCTCAACCGGGAGACGATATCCGGGTGGCTGAGGGCACGTACTGGCCTGATCGGGGCACCGGGGACCGCGCCGCCACCTTCTCGCTCCTGAATGGGGTGGTGATACTAGGGGGTTACGCCGGGTATGGGGCACCCGACCCCGACGCCCGCGACGTGGACCTCTACGTGACCGTCCTCAGCGGGGAGATCGGCGATCCCCTTGACGCCACCGACAATAGCTACCACGTGGTCACAGGTAGTGATGCCGATGCCGACGCCGTCCTCGACGGCTTTACCATCACCCATGGCCAAGCGGACGTCGGATACCCCGACAACCGCGGTGGTGGCATGATTATCATGTTCACTTCCCCGACGGTCACCCGGTGCCGGTTCGAGGGGAACCGCGCCCAGGAAGGTGGTGCTCTGTTCATTTGCTTCGGAGCCGCCCCGGTCTTCAGCGACTGCGTGTTTCGCCGGAACGCCGTCACCGCCAACGGGGGCGCCCTGTTCGATATGGGAGGAAGCCCGGAGCTGATCCGTTGCACCTTCGCGGACAACCACGCCGACGTCTCCGGTGGGGCGATAGCCGCCTTCGGGTCCGGTGCTTCGCTGATCGACTGCACGTTTGAGGGGAACTCGACGGAGATATCCGGCGGAGGTGTTTATGACAACGGGGGCAACCTCGTGCTGGACGGATGCACCTTTCGAGGCAATGTTCAAGTTAGCGGCGGCACCTCCGGGTCACCGGGCGGCGGCGGCATGTTCAGCAAACAGTCGAACCCCACACTGATCGGCTGCACCTTTATCAACAACCTGACTTCGGACGCAGGCGGCGCCTTCCACAATAAAGACGGCCATGCCGAGCTTGCCAACTGCAGCATCCTGAACAATCTGTCCGGCGGCAGCGGCGGTGGGCTGTGCGACTTGGGGGAGGGTCTGACAGCCAGCTCGTGCCGGATATTGGCCAACACCGCTTTTGGGTATGGTGCGGGGGTTTACTGTGCCGATGCCGGCACCGAACTGGTCAACTGCACAATTAGTGGGAACACCACATACCGGTGGGGCGGCGGCGTATGCGACGTGAGTGCCGGTTCCAGACTGGCCGGTTGTGTGCTGTGGGATAACCGGGACCCGAATGGCACGAATGAAGACGCTCAAATCCTCGTTTTGGGCGACGGTGCCTTGGTGGATTATTGTTGTATTCAAGGGCTGACCGGCGACTTGGGCGGGATGGGCAACGTCGGCGATGATCCCTCCTTTGCGGACCCCTATGGGCCAGACGGTATCGCGGGCACCTTGGACGACGATATGCGGCTGACCCTCGACTCGCCGTGTATCGACGGGGGGAATCCGGATTTCACGCCTGAACCGGGTGCGACCGACCTGGGCTACAGCCCACGTTTGATCTGCGGTGCCGTGGACATGGGTGCCTATGAGTTTCCGCGCCGGTTTGCGGATTACGACTGCAACTGGCAACTCGACCTGGACGATTACGCCGAGTGGGGCAACTGCATGGAATGCCTCGATAGCCGCTCACTTCCTGACGAATGCGAGGTTTTCGATGCCAACGAAGATGGACGGATTGATCTGGTTGACTTCAGCCGGTTTCAGGTAGAGCGTGGTAGGGCAGGTTGAAAACCTGCCGTCGATGTTAGCAGGTAGGGCGGGTTTCACCCGCCGCACCATGCCGCGAAGGCGGGTGGAACCCGCCCTACTTACCACCACACCTGCTTGCCGGATTCGATGGTGAAGATACGTTCGAGTTGGCGGGAGCAAGGGCCGGTGCAGCCAACGACGAGGAGCAAACCGGCACCTGACAGCAATGCAACCAAGTTTCGTGGTAAGGTCAACATGTGCGAAGTATACATTCAGTAAATCCGTGGTGTAAAGGCAACAGGCAACAAGGCAACGAGGCAACAAGTAGGGCGGGTTCCACCCGCCGCGCGATGCTACGACGGCGGGTGAAACCCGCCCTACAACTGTGATTATGCCGTTTTCTCAGTTTTTCACGCTCCACGCTTCACGCTCCCCGTTGGGGAGCCGCTAAACACTATGGATTTGTCGCCGTTAAACACCCCGGCGTCGTTGTGAGCGCCCACATTCTCCATTCTCAATTCACCACGTTCCCCACCTCCGCATTTTCCATTTTCAGAGGAGTGCTTCGAGCTTGGGGCGGATGTTTTGCAAGGCTTGGCCTCGGTGACTGATGCGGTTCTTGTGGGCAGGCTCGAGTTCTGCGACAGTTTGCCCCAGTTCCGGCAGCAGGAAGTAAGGATCGTAACCAAACCCATTTTGCCCTCGGGGCTCGTCGATGATGACGCCCTCGAACACGCCCGCCGCAGTTGCCGACACCCGTTGCCCGTCGGCGATGGCAATCACACAACGGAACCGCGCGGAACGTCTCTTGGGTGGAACCTCGCCCAGACACCGGATCAGCTTGATATTGTTGGCGGCGGCGTCCTGTGCCGGGCCGGCAAACCTGGCGGAGTTGACACCCGGCTGCCCGCCAAGAGCGTCCACCTCCAACCCCGAATCATCCGCCAAGGTCCACAGGCCGGTCAATCCGGCATAGTGCAAAGCCTTTTTTCTCGCGTTCTCCTCGAAGGTTAAACCGTCTTCGAGCGGTTGGGGTAGCTTGCCGAACTCCTTCAGGTCAGCCAACTCGACATCCAGATCAGCAAAAACATGGCGAATCTCCCGGAGCTTGCCCGGATTCGAGGTTGCGATGAGCAGCCTGCCGCGTTTTACCATTCGTCTGGCTCCAGTAGTTCTGTAATGCGCACAAGTTGCGAGGAGTTATATACGGTTTTGTTGCCGATCTTCCGCCCTCGCTTCCGCAGGTTCCATAGCTCAAAAGTAAAAGTCTCCTTGGCCCGCAAGCTGTGCACCTCGGGACTGAACAACTCGATGCCTACTACTGCGATGTCGCCGTCCTGTGTCTTTGCTGAAACCGACTGCACCGCGCCCTCCCCAAACTCGCCCACAAACACCTCACTGTGAATGTGGCCGTGATGGTAAAAAGCCGCATATCCCTTCTTCCGCAGAAAAGCCGCATACTCCGCGGCAGCCTTTTTCCTCTCGTAGAATCCCGGCTCATTGCAAAAAATCGCCACCCGCAACGAGTAAACCCCGTCGGCTCGGTCGAGCGACCAGGAGGGATTGCCGACGTCCGGAGTCGGAATGGGGACGAACCTGGCATTAGGGAAGTAGTGGCCTTGGCCTGGCACGCCCAGCTCCTTGATCATCAGCATGTCGCGATTCATCTGGTCGGTGACTTCCAGGCGTCGGGTGCGAGACTCGATGCGGCGGTTGTACTTGCCGTAGTAAATCGTGGACTCGCCCACACCGTGTTCGAGGCGGACTTCCCGACGGTTGATGTCCGCGGTGCTACACAATACCTTGGCAACGCTTTCGGCAGTCTGACGCCGATTCGGGCCACGCAAAACAATGCATTGGATAGTCCACGGCTCACCCTTGGGCGCAAAAAGTGAACCCAGCCCACCACCACCACCGCCGTGCAAATCCCCCGAACAGCCGGCCAACATCACGGCAGAGACGGTGCTCAACAGCAAGAAGACAACCACGCAGAGGCGTAAAGCAGAATGGAGAATGGAGAATGGAGAAAATGGAAAATGGAAAATGGAAAATGGAAAATGGAAAATGTGGGGTTGGCAACGTTGCCCCATTTCGACTCTTCCCCCTTTGTCCTTATCTCTTCTCTGCGCTCTCTGCGTCTCTGCGTTCATGAATAATCCAGGTTTAGCGACGACAAGTCCACAGCGTTTAGCGGCGACCCGAAGGGGAGCGCGTAGAATGGAGCGTGTAGTAGGTGAGCGCGAAAAACAGAGAAAACGCCGTAATTCCAGAGCATGCTACTTGTCCGCCAGAGCTTCCTTCTGGACCCGAAAGAGTCGCTTGATGCCCCTCGATGCGAGATCGAGCATCCTGGTCAATTCGTCGGGCGAGAAGGTGGCACCTTCCCCGGTGCCCTGGACCTCGACGAACCTGCCCGATCCGGTCATGACCACGTTAAAGTCCACTTCGGCGGTTGAATCTTCCGCGTAGTCCAGGTCCAACAGGATTCTGCCGCCGGACCGCCCCACACTGATCGCGGCAATCTGATCGCGCAGGGGGGAGTGCTCGATAAACCCCTCTCGCAAGGCGTGCTGGATGGCATCGTAGACTGCTATGTAAGCCCCGGTGATGCCGGCGGTTCGCGTGCCCCCGTCAGCCTGAAGCACGTCACAATCAATTAAAATCGAGTTCTCCCCGAGCATGTCGAGATCGACGATAGCCCGGAGCGAACGCCCGATAAGCCGCTGAATCTCCTGTGTCCGCCCATCGACCTTCATTCGGTTCCGAAAACGACGGTCCGGCGTCGAGCCCGGCAGCATGTCATACTCCGCCGTCAGCCACCCGCTGCCCCGCCCCTCACGCCACGCGGGAACACCCTTTTGCCACATCGCGGTGCACAGCACGTGGGTGTGCCCGCACTTGATCAACACCGACCCAGGAGCAAATCGCGTGAATCGGCGGATGAATGAAACCGACCGGAGTTGTGCGGGCTTACGTCCGTCATGTCGTGCCATGGCTGCCTCGGGTGGATGTAGGGCGGGTTCCACCCGCCTTCTTCGCCCGCTAGGCGAGATTCATGGTCATCAGGAACTCGTTGTTGGTCTTGACCTTGCTCAGGCGGGTGCGGAGCATCTCGACCGATTCGACGACGTTCATGTCGGTGAGCACACGACGCAGCCGGTAAACCAACTCCAACTCCTTGGGGTGCATGAGCAATTCTTCCTTGCGGGTTCCGCTGGCGGGGATGTCGATGGCCGGCCAGATGCGACGCTCCACCAGGCGGCGGTCCAGATGCAACTCGGAGTTGCCGGTGCCCTTGAACTCCTCGAAGATGACCTCGTCCATTTTGGAGCCGGTGTCTACCAACGCCGTCCCGATGATGGTGAGCGAACCGCCCTCCTCGATGTTGCGGGCGGCACCGAAGAAACGCTTGGGTTTTTGCAGGGCGTTGGCGTCGATACCGCCGGAGAGAATTTTACCCGAGTGGGGCACCTCCGTGTTGTAGGCCCGGGCCAAACGGGTTATGGAATCCAACAGGATGACCACGTCGTGGCTATATTCCACCAAACGCCGGGCCTTCTCAATGACCATCTGCGACACCTGGACGTGGCGTTCAGCCGGTTCGTCAAACGTCGAGCTGATGACCTCGGCGTTGGTGTGGCGTTCCATTTCGGTAACTTCCTCGGGGCGCTCGTCGATGAGCAGGATGAAGAGATAGCACTCGGGATGGTTGGTGCTGATGGAGTTGGCCATCTTCTGGAGCAAGACGGTCTTGCCGGTCCGCGGCGGAGCCACAATGAGCATACGCTGCCCTTTGCCGATCGGCGTGGCAAGGTCCACGATGCGCATGTTCAACTCGTCCGGAGTGGTCTCCAGGTACAAACGCTGGTTGGGAAAGAGCGGGGTGAGGTCCTCGAAGTTGGTCTTGTCGTGGACGTCCTCGGGGTTGGCTGAGTTGATCGCCTCGACCCGCAGGAGGGCGAAGTAGCGTTCCGACTCCTTTGGAGGCCTGATCTGCCCGGCGACGACGTGCCCGGTCCGCAAACCGAAGCGGCGTATCTGCGAGGGCGAGATGTAAATGTCGTCGGCGCAGGGCAAATAATTGTACCCCGGCGAACGCAGGAACCCGAACCCGTCGGGCAGAATCTCCAGAACACCCTCGCCATACATCATCCCGTTGCGGTGGATACGGTCCTTGAGGATGCGGAAGATGAGGTCCTGCTTTTTAAGACCGGCCCACTCCTCCAGGTCTTCTTCCCTGGCCAGTTCGTGTAACTCGGCGACGGTCATCTTCTGCAGCTCGACGATGTGCATCTCGCCGCGTTTGACCTGTTCGTACTTGGCATGGGTCTCGGCGTCGAGAGAGGATTCCCCGGTGGCCACCGCAGTCTTTGCCGTGGTTTCTTCAGCCTCCACAGCTTCCACAGCTTCCACTGTCTCTACGGCCTCCACAGCCTCCACCTTTTCGACAGTCGCGGTGGCAGTGGCGGACTTTTTGTTCTCTTTGGCTCGGGCTGTTTCCTTGGCCGCGGTGGAACTGGACCGTGCGGAAGAAGTCTTCTTCTTCGAGGTTGATTTTGCACGGGTTTGACTGGCTTTCGCCATCACTTGAACCTCCTGAATAATCGGTTGCCGACCCTGCCTCGGAATCGAGACTCCGGCGAGTATGGGTTGGAATCAGGTCTACGTGTTATCCATCATTTGTCAAAACGCTTACACTTCCGCGCGTGGTGTCTCTTGGAGTGCCAGGCTCAGTAAACGAACCACTTGCGAGCGGAGATCATCGACACTGGAGTTGTTGACTATGGTGCAATCGGCTCTTGCTCGTTTGAAGTCCAGAGGTTTCTGCAACTTTTCTCGGCGTCGAAGTTCTTCTGGTGTCCAACTCCTCGCGGTGGCCACCCGCCGCGTGCGGGTTTCCCTCTCAGCCTCCACAAACCATACCACATCGCATCGGCGGTCGAGCCCGGTCTCAAACAACAGCGGGCTGTCCAGCACAACCGCGCGGACAACGGGGTCCGCCAGAAATCGCTCGATTAAAAGTTCCCGCTCCCGCACAATCCTTGGATGCAACAGGTGCTCCAGCCGTGCTCGCTGAGCCGAGTCGGCAAATACAATATCGCCAATTCGCCGGCGGTCAATCCCACCTTCCGCATCGACAATCGAATCTCCCCACCACGACCGCAAAACCTCGACAACCGTCGGCTCGGACATCAGCCGCCGACCAATCGCATCGGAATCAATTACCCCGGCTCCCAGCTTTGCCAGAATCCCAGCCACCACCGACTTGCCGGCGCCAATACCGCCCGCCAATCCAATGATCGGCTTGTGCTCACACCGAAGGGATCGGCACATTACCGTAGCCAAACACTTGGTAACTCAAAAACACCGCGAACAGCCACCACCCGCAGCATAAACCGCACGCGCTTCGGCGCCCACAACGATGCACTATCCACACTTCCAAGGGCGCTTGAGACTACGCAGGCGGGCAATCCATGTAGAACCACCCCGAAATCGAGGCTGAGTCACTATACACACGCCCCCTTGGTTTGTCACGCGGTTTTTTTAGGAAATTCAGCAATTTCTCCGCCAGGAGCAAGTTTTTTTGTTGCAAAGCGCCTCGAAGTGTGCATAATTCGGCTCGCGTTATCGGACGCCACCATGACGGCCGGACTGGTGCGAAGGGTTAAGGGTTAGGGAGAGACGCCCCTATGGGGGTGCGCTCTCTATTTTTTTGCCCTGAGGATGCGATGTGGCGTTTGGTGCGCGGATATAGAGAAAACGTAAACGGTGAACAGTGTTCTGGAACAAACAACAGGGGGATAGTAATGAATGTGCGAAGTAAGCTGCTGGAGATAGTTGTGGTTGTCTCACTGATCTCCTCGCCGTTATTGGCGGGGACCATTAGCTTCTCATCGCAGGCAGCCGAAGTGACAGCCGGCACACCGATCACCACCGACGTGGTGTTGGTTCCGGACCTTCCGGCTTTTGAGTATGCCTTCATTCTGATCGGCTCGGATGGCGCCACCGACCTCGATTTCGCATACCATCAGGACTGGATATCAGCTTTCGACAGCGTCGTTGGGCCGTCGTTCGACGATGAGGGGGTCTATGCACAGGAAGTCTCCGTGGGCGGGAACGTTTTTCCCCCTCTGTGGGGGGTGACCAGTTTGGCGGTGGGCACGCTCACCATCGACACTACGGGGATGGCCGACGGCGACTATACGGCTACAGTGGACTACAGCCGAGACGACGACCGGAGCAAGCTGCTTTGGCATGACGAGGCAACATTCATCGACCCGTTGTCTGGGACGTTCAATTTCACCATCGTTCCCGAACCAGCCGGACCAGGCCTGCTTGCTCTTTGTGCTTTAGCCATGCTGCGGAAAAGACGGGGCAGTTCCAGATAACTTCGACGGTTTGCGCCAGGCCCGGCGGCATAAATGCTAGGTAAGAAAGCTTCTCTTAGCCCCTCTGGGGGGCATGGGTGGCCCACCGCTTTAGCGGTGGGGGACACGAATGGTCAACCGATTCGCGTCCCCCACGGCTAA
>JAGLWJ010000020.1 GCA_023133475.1 Phycisphaerae bacterium
CCCGAGGAGGACAAACAACACCTCAAGGCTGTGGGCATTCCGGTGGACGAAGTCAAAGAGGCTGCCGACCGCGTCTACGGAGCGGTGACGGAATTGGGCACGCTGGCTGGCCGGGCGCGGGCGGTGTGGGGGTTGATGCTGACCGGTGGTGACGCGATTCCGGCACTTAAGCTGGCGGCGGTGGTTGCCGCGGTTGGGCTGTTGGTGGCGCTGCTGGTGTCGTGGAAGTCGGAGTCGATGGGCGTGGTGCTGGGGTTGGCTGGGCAGGTGGCGGGTGTAGTCGGCGGGATGGCCCGGTGGGTGGGCAAAAACGCCGCGAGTGTCTCCGCCGCCCTGGAACCGCTCGAACGACTGCGAACCCAACTCGACACAAGCCTGAAAAAGGCTGAACAGGAAAAGGCCCGGAAAATCGCCGAGCTTGATAAGCGGCTCGAACGGGTCAAAACCGCTTACGCCGATGCCGCCAGGAACCTCGACGAAGCTGAACGCAAGGTGCAGGCTGCGAAGATGGGGGTGAACGAAGCCCTCAGCGGACGGCTCATCACCCGCTTCATCGAGCAACGAGTGGCGTCCAACGACTACCGCAAGCACCTGGGCATCGTAGCCATGATCCGCGACGACTTCGCAACCCTCAGCAACATGATCGGGGAACACAACACGGCGCAATTGAAACAAGAGCCCGGGGTGCCCGATGGCCTCACCGAACCGACTCTGGCAACAGAATCCGTCAAAGCCCCCAAGGACCTGGGCATCAATCGCATCATCCTTTACATCGACGATTTGGACCGCTGCCGGCCTGAGCGTGTGGTCGAGGTGTTGCAAGCGATTCACTTGCTGCTGGCGTTTCCGCTGTTTGCGGTGGTGGTGGGCGTGGATGCCAGGTGGTTGTCCTCTTCGCTCCAGAGCCAGTACCAGCACATGCTGATCCCTCCGGAGCCTGCCGGCGGCAACGGCAATGGAAGCTCGAATTCACAAGCACCTCAACAGTCGGCGTCGGCAGCCACCCCCGACGATTATCTGGAGAAGATTTTCCAAGTCCCGTATTGGATCAAACACATGGAAGACAAGGCCTGCCGGGATTTGATCAATTCGCTGGTGGAGCGCGATCTGGAGACCAGGGAGGATCAGCAGGTTGATGCCAAGCCTTCCCCGGCGCTCACGAAGCCAATCGTAGGAGGTGAACCAATCGAGAAACCGTCAACGTTGCAGCCGAAGAAGTCAACCGCAACCACTCCCAAAACCCGGACGACCACGGCGGACATCAGCCCGGAAGACCTGCGCCTCGACGAGGCGGAGGTGGAAGCGATGAAGCAACTGTCCCTGATCATCGGCCGCTCGCCCCGCGTTGCGAAGCGTTTCGTGAACACCTACCGCCTGATCAAGGCTGCTCTGCCGCCGGACGAGCGTGACGCATTCGTCGGTCTCCGCGGGGAGACGGGAACGTTTCGTTACCCTATGCTGCTGCTGGCAGTTGCCACCGGGACGCCCGATCTGGCTCCGTATTTCTTTCATCAAATTTGCAGGCCGAATAGAGACAGGCCGTTTGGCGAACTGGGTGCTGCCGTGACTACCGCGCCAACTCGTGACGGCGTTGCGGAGGTCAAGCGATTACGCGAGTTCCTGGATTCCGCGGACAGCGAGCCCTTCAAGAGCCTGCCGGCTGGTGAGCTTGCTCGTTGGGTGGGGCGTGTGGCGCAGTTCTCTTTCGATGTCGGCGGTGGTCTCCGCAGTGGATTATCCGAGGTGGGTGGCCCAACCATCAGTATGCCGTGATGAATGGAGACACGTTGTGATGCAGTATTTGCTGTCTTTTCGACCCTGCGGTATGGCAATTCTCTATCTCGCGGCGGCTGCGGTCGCCGGTGCCACGCCTTCAGTTGCCCAGCCCTTTGAAGGATTGGGCTCGGCAACACTGCCCACGGTTGCGGATACACCCGGTGCATGGGGGCTGAGGATCGTGGTGCTGAACGTCGGCCAGGCTGACGCCATTCTGGTCATCACGCCGAATGGGGACGTGTGCCTCATCGACTCGGGAAAGACCAGTGCCGCCGGGAATCGCATCGTTGGATATCTATCCACCAAGACGCTCAATGGCGTGGGCAACCTCAAGACAATCGACCTGCTGTACACCTCACATTACGATCTTGACCATATCGGTGGGCTCCGGCGTATCGTCGAACGAGGCGTGAGGGTTCGCAAAGCGTTCGATCAGGGGCTCTCCCGGAAGCGCAACGGCAAGCCGAGATATGTCGAATACGTCACCGCGCTCGGCGATCCTAACAACAACCTGGTTCAGGACGACGATGAACCGGGCTTTGTTCGGCATAAACTCCACTACGGGCATCTCGAACGCATGGGGCTGGAAGATGAAGTCGAAGTCCATTGCGTAAGTGCCCGTGGCGACACCAAGGGGCAAGGCCATGATTGGGCTCTCGATCCTTCGGTGGCAAAGATCAATGAGAATCCCGGATGCATTGCCCTGGTCATCCGATTGGGTGAGTTCGAGTTTTACACGGCAGGGGATCAGACGGGCAATGAGTGGCGCCCCAGCCCGGCCATCGAGGAGGCAGTGGTAAACTCGGGGGCGATCCCCGCAGGGCCTGACATCGACGTGCTCAAGGTGAACCACCATGGTTCGGACACCAGCAGCAGCAGTTCCTTCGTTCAGGCCCTCGATCCGGAAGTCGCGATTATTTCGACCAGGTTTACGCGAAGGGACCGGCTGCCGAAGAGGATCACCCTCAAGCAGTTCCAAGAGAATCGTTGTTACGTGCTCATCACCGGGGACGGGATCGACCCGGAGATGGGGGGCTACGCCGATTCGTCAAGAACGCCGCTGGATGACACCGGGGTTTTCACGGTGAACGAAAGCGTGGTCTTCAACGATCAGGGGAATGTCACGATCCTCGTTTCGTGTGATGGGCGGCGTTACACCGTCATGGGCGACTCGTTTGCCGGAACGTTCAGTGCCGTAGATGCCGACAACGTGCACTAGCCTGGCATTTATGCCGGGTATTGGAACGGTTGCCTTTGCCCCCAGGCGTAGGGTGGGTGGAACCTGCCGCAGGCAGGTGGAACCCACCAACCGGGGACAAGTCCAAAGTCGGAAACCAGCGGGACTTTGGACCTTGGACTTTGGACTTTGGACCTTGGACCTTGGACTCGTCGCCGGTTGGTGGGTTCCACCTCGCTCCGCGAGGTTCCACCCACCCTACATCTCGCCCTCTGGTTTGCGGGCCAGGAGCACCAGCCGTTTGGCGTTGTGGTCGTATGGTTCACCCTCGAGGCTGCCGAACACCGTCACCGGGTCGAATCCGACTTCCCTCAACAGCGCGACAAGCTCGGTGGCGGCATAAAGCCGATGGCCAAAGCGATGCTCACGCCGTTGCGAATCGCGAATGCTGATCCAATGCACGTCTACCCAACCCCAGTCTGGGGAGAGCTTGCGTTCCTCCAGCCACAAGGTCCCGTCGTCAGCCTGGTGCCAATCACGCTCCCGGAAGATTCGGGCCAGACACTCCTTGCCCATCATCTCCATCAACAGTTGCCCGCCCGGCTGGAGGCCGGCGAAAAAATGCTCCGCCACGCGACAATCGTCAGCCTGGTCCTCGAAGTACCCGAATGAGGTGAGCAGGTTGACAATCGCCGAATACGCCCCCGGACGGCGGAACGAACGCATGTCCGCTTCCACCCATTCCACGCCCAACGCTTCGGCGTCGGCTTTCTGACGGGCCCAGACCAGATATTGGCTGGTCCGATCCACACCGGTGACCTTAAAGCCGCGGCGGGCCAACTCCAAAGAATGACGACCCGGGCCGCAGGGCAAGTCAAGGACCGCATCCCCAGGGGAAAGCTTCAGTAATTCCAGCATATGATCGACCTCCGCCGGGGTCTGCTCCCAGCGGGAGGGCGAGAACATGAAGGATGCGGTATCCACCCAAAAAGTGTCGTTGTCATGCCAGACCGTCATCGTTCCGGACTCCGTGTAACGGCAGCAGCAGCAAAACGAAGAGCACCCCCGCCGAGATGATCTCCACCACCGTAAGAGCCCACTCCTTCGGAGCCACTTCCGCCCGAACCTTAAGATACTGCGTGCGGCATATCTTCTCCAGGTGCTCCTCCGGCGGTAGCAGCCGGGCGAAGTCTTCCTTGGGCAGAGCGGTACGCAGGTATTCGTATTCTTCGTTCAGTTCCGGCAGCGTTTGGGTCTTGTGCCATTGCAGCACTTCGGGCCAACTGCCGGCTCCGCGGGTTCGCCCCAGCCAATCCAGGGCGGTCATCTGAACGCTCGCCGCCGCCAAAAACGGCACCAACGCGAGCCACATACGCGGACGCCACATCGCCGCCATAACCAGGAAGGGAATCGGCAGAATGATATATCGCTCATGCACGCGCGTGGGGAGCAGCACCGCCGCCAACAACGTGGCGGCAGTGAAGGTAAGTATCGCGGAACGATAGCACGCACGCCTGCGAATGAGCAGAATCGCCGAGCCAAACATCACCGTCGCCAACA
Source organism: Phycisphaerae bacterium (assembly GCA_023133475.1). Taxonomy (GTDB): domain Bacteria; phylum Planctomycetota; class Phycisphaerae; order UBA1845; family UBA1845; genus JAAEQG01. The sequence continues at coordinate 4,514 of JAGLWJ010000020.1, forward strand.
AAAATTTGCCCCAGGTGTCCTTCTCCAATCCCAGCAGTTTCAGGCTGGCATCGAGGTTCTCGCACAGCAGCAAATCCACATACCACACGTTAAAGGCCTTGAGCGTCGTATCTTTATAAAGGCCCACCAGATTGTTGACGTAAGCCTCTTCAAACCACTTCAAGCCCGAGTGCAAGGTGAACGGAATCGATGCGAGAAAGAGCACCATCACCGCCAAAAGCCCCGCCAAGACCATCCGCGGTCGTTGCGGGCCCAGGATGAAAGCAAAACCACACACCGGAGCCAGCAGGATGCCTTGGGTCTTAAGCCCCAGGGCAACACCCCACAAAAGCCCCGCCGTCAGCCAACGCCTCGACAACATCGCCCACACCGCCCAGACCAACGGCGCCAAAACCCAACTGTCCGTCTGGGTCCACCGGGCAGAGTCGATCACAAACGGCGGTGCCAACAAAATGACCGCAAACGCCACCGCGCCGGCCAAAGCCGACCCGAAACGCCTCACTATGACAAAACATCCGGCGGCGATCAGGCAATCCCCGATCATCGACAACCAGGCGTAGATGACCCGCGCCGCCACCGTATTGGAAGCCATCGAAGGATCAAACCACCGCAAGACCTCGATCTGGGCATATAACACCCAACCTGCCAGCGGAGGATAGTTGCACGCTCTGCGAATGAAGTGCTTGGGGTGGTGGGCCACACCACAGGCCCCGGCTTTGCGATCGCACATTAACGTCTCGCGTGGGGGGTGATCGTAAAGGGCGGCGAAACCTTCCTCGTGCATCAGCACTCCCCAGCGGACATATTCGTGATGGTCCCATAACATGGCTGAGCTGGGCGGCTGGACGACCACATAACCGCGAATCGCCAGCCCGATGAACAGAGCACCGATCATGATGACTGTCGGGCGTGATGTAATGGGGGTGTTGGGGGCACTGAGGACTTCGGTTGTAGGGCGGGTTCCACCCGCCTTCTTAGCGTTTCAAGTCGAGTGGAATCCTGCCCAGCTCTACTGCATCTCGGCGAGCAGGTCTTCCAGAATCGCGTCCTGAGGCCACATGTGCCCCTCATGCCAAGCGAGCGTCGAATCCCAGTGTCCAGGGCAATCATACACCGCGCCGGCAACGTAGCAGTAGCTCACTTCCAATATCTGCGGCTTGCCTGTTGGAGCACGGACAAAATCAAATGCCAGACTCTGTGTGTCTAACTGCTTCGCAACCTGAAAAGCCATTTCCACGCATCGCATGTCGATCTGCCCGACATCGTAGTTAATGCTGCCACTCCCCGAAGCGCGGAAATCATTAGGCCTGACGTTTCGCGTTAATCCGAACGCCCGGTCGCCGATGACCGTGATACGCGTGTCCGTGCCATTGTCCGGCATGAAATCCTGAAAATAGATATATCCTTTCTCCCATGCCATCGCCCCCCTTATCCTCCGAGTGTTCGATAGTGTCTCGGGCAATCGCTTGAGCACATTCGCGATGTCGCCGATTTGGCGGTGCTTGCGCATCTTGGTTTTGGCGTCCCACAAAAATCCGGGAATAGGGCGGAAACCTTTCCCGAAAGCTCGCCGGGCCAAGCGCTTGGCCTCAGAAACGCTACGGACCAGTTTGACGTTTTGCGAGCCGGCACCACGCCTGAGTTTGAAGACCTTCGGAAACGATGTCTGATCGATCCATCGCAAGCTGGATTCGAGATCATAGAAAACATGCGTGGGAACAAAGTCCGTGTTTATCGCCTCAAGCAGGTACTTCTGGGCAACTTTGTCATCGTAATGCCAGCACGTGGCGGAGTTTGGGAACACGTGCAAACCTTGCATCTCCGCTGCCTTCAGCACAAAACGCGCCATGAGCAGATCGGTTGGAAGCAAGAGGAACTCCCACAGCAACACATCGATAGATGCGAGTTGGCTCATGATCTGTGAGTCGTAACAATCCACAATGGTGTATGGCAATCCGTGCTCAGTGCAGTACTCGATCCAGCGATCGGAAAAGCTCCTTTTCTGGTGATGGATCCCAATGCGAATGTTCATTGTGGTATTGTGCCTCGATTTCTTCACAGGGCGAGCAAACTCTTGAGCCCCAGTAACCCCCGTAGGTCGGGTCTGAAGACCCGACCTACAAACTAGTTCCGGCATCCGGAAACGACAAAAAGGGCCTTTTTTCAGAACAGAGGATCGCACTGCTCCGCGCTAG
>JAGLWJ010000200.1 GCA_023133475.1 Phycisphaerae bacterium
GGCATGTTTTGTGGCAGAGTGCGGGGTGCCATGGCCACGCTTGGAGGAACGCCGGTATTTCGCTACGGTCTCAGCGTGGCCATGCTTGTCGGCGAGGGGCTACGGTTCTCGTTATGACAACATGCCCACGCAAGCGTGGGCATGGCACCCGGCCTCTTGCCTTTACATCACGGGTTTACTGAATGTTTACCCCGGGCGGCTACGCCAAGCACCGTATAACTCCCTGCTGTTCGGTGGGTTACGATCAGCGTCAATGCGAAAGCTGCTCCTGCGGCCTCTTGTGCCCGACGCGGCCCTGGTGACGCACCGGCAGAGATTCCCCCCCAACCGATAGAAAGGCTGTAATCGGAGTTTACTTCTGCCGAGTTCAGGGTATACTAATGCCGGTTGGTTTGTCGAACGAGGCACGTACCTGACCTTGGTGAGCCAAGTCTGGATTGCATTGCCGAGAACGTCTTCCTACTGCGAGGCTGGAATGTCGGCCACTTTCACACACGACCCTGAAAGCAAAATAGCGGGTCGGGCATGCCATCGACAGGAGATTGCGATGGGCAAAAAGTTGTATGTTGGGAACCTTAGTTACGATGTCAGCAGCTCGGACTTGGAGGCGCTGCTGTCGCCGCACGGAACCGTCCAGAGTGCGGAAGTCATCATGGACCGGTCGACCGGTCGGAGCAAGGGGTTCGGATTCGTGGAGATGGACTCCGATGCAGAGGCCCAAGCGGCGATTGCAGCCTTGAACGGCCAGGAGCAAAGTGGCCGGGCTCTCACCGTAAATGAAGCCAAGCCCCGCGAACCGCGCAGCGGTGGTTACGGCGGCGGCGGCGGCGGCGGCGGTCGCGGTGGTTACGGTAGTGGCGGCGGCGGCGGCGGTGGTCGCCGAGACCGCTACTAAACCACGGGACGGCAATCGGAAGAACCACGGGGCCACCATATTGGTGGCCCCTTCTTTTTATGCGCGCCGATCCAGACCACGATCCTCCAGTTTCCGACCTCTTGTCCAACGGGTGGTGTGGACAGGACATCTCGTAACAATCAATGACGGTGACGAAAACGAGTTTCTTAGGACTGGCTGGGAATCGGGCTTTGGGGTTCACGTGCGTTGTCGTCCAGACCATCCAGAACCCCAATGAATGGCTTTCTGCGGCGATTAGAGCAAGTATTCGCCGCAAAAGATGCGTCGAATACTTACCGATCCGGTGAATAGAACGTACTATCACCGCAAGAGGTGCGGTGAAATGACCTACATACACGAGCGACCAAGTTGGCCGCAGTTCACATGGGACAGCGAAGCCCTTGCGGCTGCACTAGCCGCTTTGCGTCACAAGCAAGGTAAGCATCTCGGGAAGATGGAAGCCCTCGGTTTCGACCTCCGTACTGAGGCGAGTCTCACCACTCTGACCGATGAAGTGGTGAATTCCTCAGCCATCGAAGGGGAGAACCTGGACCCCGAAGAAGTGCGCTCGTCGATCGCCCGCAAGCTTGGGCTTGATGTCGCCGGTCTCCCTAAGCCGGGGCGACAAGTCGATGGGGTCGTCGAGATGATGCTCGACGCAACAAGGAACTTCGATGTGCCGCTCACCGAGGAGCGCCTCTTCGCCTGGCATGCTGCTTTGTTTCCGACCGGCCGACGCGGCATGTACCGCATCACCGTTGGGGCATGGCGAACCGATGATGCTGGTCCCATGCAGGTGGTCTCTGGTCCCATCGGTCACGAGAAGGTGCATTTCCAGGCACCAGAAGCTGAGCGCCTTAAATCTGAGATGACGAGGTTTCTTGACTGGTTCAGCGATCCAACAGAGATCGACCCCGTTCTCAAAGCTGGGGTCGCGCACTTTTGGTTTGTTACGATTCACCCGTTCGAAGACGGCAACGGCCGCATCGCCCGCGCAATCGCCGACATGTCGCTCTCCCAGGCGGATGGGACACGAGATCGTTTTTATAGCATGTCCTCAGGCATCGAGGCTCAGCGAAAGGAGTATTACCGTCAGTTGGAGTCGGCGCAGCGAGGCGATCTCGACATCACAAAATGGCTCGCGTGGTTTCTAAGCTGTCTCGATCGAACGATCAAAGGTGCCGACGAATCGCTCGCCTCTGTGCTCCACAAGTCGAAGCTTTGGCAGCGAATAAACTTACGCCCGGTCAATGACCGGCAGCGCAAGGTAATCAACCGTATGCTGGACAACTTCAAAGGTCACCTGAACACGTCGAAATACGCCAAGCTCGCCAAGTGCTCAACAGATACCGCGCTTCGCGATATCCGCGAGTTGTTGAAGCGAGGCATTATCATGAAGAACCCGGGCGGCGGGCGAAGCACGAGTTATCGACTGGCGAAGCCGGACGAAACGTCGCAGATTCTCTGACAGTGATGAATTGAGAATTGAGAATTGAGAAATCGTGGTAACGCGAACGGGGATGTTTAACCCGCATTTCTCACATTGTTGGTTCAACGCTAATTGCAATCACTCCCTACCTCTCAACCCTCTGCGGTCTCTGCGTGCTCCGCGGTGAAATATCCGGGTTGGCGGCGACAAGTCCACAGCGTTTAGCGGCGACCCGAAGGGGAGCGTGTAAATGGGAGCGCGTAGAAGGAAGCGTGAAAAACGGGGAAAACGGCGCATCATCGTTGTAGGGCGGGTTACCGCAATTAGTGTTGAACCGACAATGTGAGAAATGCGGGCTAGCACCGTAGCTCTGGCGGTACGCCGTCAATCCAGCCAGCGTCTAACACTCCCCAGAGCCCGATCAAAATCGCCTCGGACGTATCGTGCCTGAGCGAGGTGGGCCGACGTGCGCCCGACCATTCGATAACCCGCCGTGCAAGAGCGTCAGCTTTTCGTTTCGCTTGCTTGCCGTTCCGTTGATCACGAGCGTAGAGCAGCCGCTCTCGCCATGTCTCGGCAGCAATTCTCGTGATGGGAATCCCTCGCTTGTCCGCCTCCCGCTCCCAGATATCCCCGAGATTGCCGCCGCCTTCGATGCAGATGCAGGCGAGATCGTCAATCTTGCTGAGCAGGCGATGGACGGCCCTTCGAAGAGCCGAGCTGTTTGCAAAATGCTGCGAGCGATACCAGCGGAGCCTTCCATCACTGCCGAATAGCGCGATCCCCGTCGTCAAACCGAGATCGACAGCAAGCAGCGACCGGCTCTCAATGTTGTCAGGCGTGCTCAAGAAGCCACCCTTGATCCATCTGGATCGTCACCGCTCCATCTCGAACACGGCTAACACGGGACGGTGGCCTGAGGCAACGTTCTCCAGTAGGCTACTGTTCCTCTGTTCCCTGCAACAACTCCTCGAAGTCAGGCACCAAGCCCTTGGCATCATCTGCGAAACTCGCCACGGCACCACACAGATTCCCGGAGTCGATCCCTCCACAGTGATAGATTGTTCCGGAGAACACCTCGCTCTGCCCATCCGAACAGGAAACCCCCTCGCTGGTTCCGCCCGCACAACCGTCGTTCTCGTCACGTGTGCAATTCCTGATGTTGTTCGTTTCCAGGGAGTTCTTGATGTCGGCAAACTGCTCCTCCGTGATTTCATACTCTTCGTCTGCCAAGATGTCTCCGTAGCTGTCTATGACGACTCTGGCCGTATCGATAGTCACGGTGATCGTGTAGCTCCTGTGGTACTCAGGTGGGACAGAAGAATCCCCGAAGGAGTACGTGATCTCGCGGATGGCGTCTACTCCATTGATCCCATTGTCATCCGTGTGGACAAGATTACAGCCCGCAAGTATTGCCACGACAAGAACCGTGGGCAGAAAGGTCTTGAACAACGTATCTGTTTTCACAAAAAAACTCCTTTGCTACGTCGAACCGATACGGTAGCCACGCCCGCTACGAAGTTCCAGCTTTTCTGCCGTGTGTGCGATCTGGATTGGCAGAGGCGTATTCATAGAGCGTCTCCGATACATCCTCATAAGTCAAACCCCAAACGCCTGCCCCGACTTGTCCTTTCCGCTGATTGGGCTCTTGGCTTCGATGACGATGGGCCGCAGGATGACGTGGTTTTCCCCGTCACGGTGCTCATCGTGATCGTCAGGTTGGAGATAGGTGTAGCCGAGTTTCCCGAGACCGTCGATGGTCGGCTTTTCGGCCAGTCGGAACTCGGGACCGTGCCCCTCTACCGCTTCACGGCTCATAATGTCCCCCGTTCGCGTCGGATTGAGGCGCTGCCATAACGTATCTCCCTGCCCTGCAACAAGTTGCGAGAGTTGGCGACAGCCGGGCCGGGCCGCTCATCGGCCAATCGACAGCCGCCCTTATCCAAAATACAAGGCCTAAGTTTACATACGACGACGCCTTATGTAACGTTACGGCCCGTGCCTTACATAAGAGAATCCATATGTAAGGCTACCGCATTCCACTGCCACTGAAATTGTGCTACCCAAGGAACAGTCGAAGATAACGTTCGAACAGGAACATGCGATTGCGTTGATGGCCAGGGAAATTCGCACGGCGTGGTCATGCGGCACCTTTCACGCGGCGGTTGGAAATGGGTACGATAACGATGAGGGCGCTCGGTGACGTTGCTGAGCAGACGCCATTTTGGAAATGTCGGTTCAAGCAAGGAGAAACAGATATGGGCGATAAAGGGAAAAGAGATAAAGGCAAAAAGGAACAGCAGAAAAAGGCCCAGCTCAGTCCGAAGGAAAAACGAAAAAAGAAACAAGAAAAGAAGAACAAATAAATGCCCAGTGCCGTGCGGGCAGCGGACAGGAATGGGTGGAGGGGTGGGTTCTAAAGCATCTAGCCCGCATTTCTCTCACCGCAGAGAGCGCGGAGATC